>SKUG01000025.1 GCA_007122215.1 Thermoleophilia bacterium
GGGGAGGTCGTCGTCTTCTCGACGGTGTCGATCATGCGCGTCGAGGACGGGCGGCTCGTGGAAGAGCGCGAGTACATCGTGGACCGCAGCCCCTCCCGCTGACCGTCGGGCGCGCGCTCAGGGCGTGAGCAGGACGTCCGGCGTATCGAGCCAGGGCAGCCAGCCGAGCTCGACCAGTCCCACCGTCCCGGCCGCGATGCAGGCAAGGATGATCACCAGGTCGCTGCCTGCCAGCGACCAGCCCCGCCAGCTGGCGATGCGGGCAGCGGCGATGCCCGCGACCCCGGCGGCCACCACCGGAAGCGCTGCCATCGGCTCCACGAGCAGCCAGCACGTTGCCGCCATCAGCGCCGCGGCAACGATGGCACAGCCCATCGAGGTGCGGCTCCGGGCCGCCGTGCCCGCGACCTCCTGGCCGAGGTCACGTGCCATGCCGATCGCCACGCCGGCGAGGTAGATGAGCGTCATCGGCAGCACCTGCAGGGTGAGCAGGTCGAGCGGCGTGAGCCCCGGGAAGGAGAGCGAGAATCCCCCGCCCTGCTCGAGCTCCACGGAGATCGCGCTGGCGTCCCTGACCAGGCCGAGGTTGATCCCGGCCTCGAACGCGAGGGCCACCAGCATCGCCATCACCACGGCGTAGACGAGCCCGTGGAGGATCGAGCGCACCACCAGGTGGCGTCGCATCCATGCCCGGGCACCGAAGTCGACGCGCATCAGCAGCGACAGGCCGACCGCGACCACCCAGGTCCAGAGCCGCAGCTCGCCCACGTTGGCCAGGACCGTACCCTCGATGGCGATCACGATGATCGCGGCCATGTCGAGGTCGCCCTTGCGCACCTCGCCACGGCCGATCGGCGTATCCGTCCCGGCCTCGACCTCCTCATCCGCGTCTCGGGCGGTCCGCAGCAGCTTCACGTGGACCAGGAAGAGCAGCAGCGCCACGTAGCTGTAGGCCACCTTGTCCCAGAGGGGCTGGCCGCTCACCCCGCCGACCTGCCCGTCGTCGAGCATCGGACCGGTCAGCAGGCCGCCCAGCCCGAAGCCCGCGATGAAGATCGCGGTGATCAGCACCACCTCCGACACCCGTGGCAGCGCGTGCGGCACGTAGGAGAGGATGCGGCCCAGGCGGCCCCGCTCCCGGTCCGGGACATTCGCCTCGGCATCGTCGGATGGTGCCGCGGACACGGGTGCGTCCGGGGAGCTCGCCTGGAGCTCGTCGCCCGGGTCATCGTGCGTGGTCGCCATGGAGCGGGCATACCCGTGATGCCGTCCGGTGGTAACCTGCGTGCAGCCGCGCGCCGGGTGCGCCCGCGCGATCCCCCAGCAGGAAACGGAGTCCCCGATGGCAACGATGGAGCAGTCCCGGAGCGAGTACACCTACGGCCTCACCGAGGACCAGCTGGCCATCCGCGAGCACGTGCGGGAGGTGACGCGCCGCTACATCGAGCCGCGGGCCGCCGAGATCGACGAGCGTGCGGAGTTCCCCCAGGACATCCGGGAGCTGCTGGCCGAGAAAGACATCTTCGCGCTGCCCTTCCGCGAGGAGCACGGCGGGACCGGCACCGGGACGACGGCCCTGCTGATCGCCATCGAGGAGATGGCCAAGGCCTGCGGGACGAGCGCCCTCATGCTGGCCGTGCAGGAGCTCGGGGCCCTGCCGATCAAGCTCGCCGGCACCGAGGCACAGCAGCAGCAGTACCTGCCCCGGCTGGCATCGGGCGAGTGGCTGGCGGCCTACGGCCTGACCGAGCCCGAGTCCGGCAGCGACTCCGCGTCGATGCGCACCACGGCCCGGCTGGAGGGCGACGAGTGGGTGCTCAACGGCTCCAAGCGCTTCATCACCAACGGTGGGGTCGCCGACGTCTACGTGATCTTCGCGAAGACCGACCCGGACGCCGGGCATCGCGGCATCAGCGCGTTCATCGTCGAGGCCACCGCGCCCGGGTTCTCGGTGGGCAAGCTCGAGCACAAGATGGGCATCCGCGGCTCGACCACCGCAGAGCTCCACTTCGACGACTGCAGGGTGCCGGCCGATGCCATCCTCGGTGAGCCCGGCAGCGGCTTCCCGCTGGCCATGCAGGTCCTCGACCGCTCCCGTCCGGGCATCGCCGCGCAGGCGCTCGGCCACGCCCAGGGAGCGCTCGACTACGCCGGGCGCTACCTGCTGCAGCGTGAGCAGTTCGGCAAGCCCCTGGCCCGGCAGCAGGGGCTGCAGTTCATGCTCGCCGACATGCAGGTCAAGTGCACCGCAGGCCGCGAGCTCCTCTACAAGGTCGGCTGGATGATCGACACCGGGGCACCGCGGGAGGAGCTGACCAGCTACTCGGCGATGGCGAAGCTCTTCTGCTCGGACATGGCCATGGAGGTCACCACCGATGCGGTCCAGCTGCTCGGCGGCTACGGCTACGTCAGCGAGTACCCGGTCGAGCGCCTGATGCGCGACACCAAGATCACCCAGATCTACGAGGGCACCAACCAGGTGCAGCGGATCGTCATCAGCCGGCTGCTGCTGGCCGAGCTCGAGCGCTCGCTCGAGGCCTGAGTGCGTCCACGAGGGAGGCTGGCGCGTGCTCGGCCTGTTCGAGATCCAGCTCGTCACCGATGACCACGAGGCGATGGTCGGGTTCTACCGGGACGTCATCGGCCTCCAGGTGATCGTCGAGTCTGCCGGTCGCGGCCGCGTCCACCTGCGGGTGGGGCAGGGGCAGCTGATCCTGGCGCGTGCCGGTGCCGAGCAGGTCCTGCCCGAGTGGCCCGGGGTGCCGCCGCGCATGTACGGGGCCGACGAGCCGACCATCCCGGGGCCCGGACGCCACGGGGCGATCCACTACGCGTTCCACGTCAACGACGGGCAGTGGGCGGGGATCCGCGCCCGGCTGGAGGACTGCGAGCAGGTCGCCTGCCGCGGCCCGATCACGTGGGGGGCCGGGTTCGAGTCCCTCTACTTCCGGGATCCTGACGGGAACGTCGCCGAGCTGATCCGCGGGGTCGACTGAGCCGCACCCCGCGTGCGCAGGAATCGACGCGGCAGGCGTCGAACCACCCACCGTGGACCAGCTCCAGCTGCCGATACGGAATCCCGGCCTCTACTCAGGACTGCGCGCCTTCGTGGCTGCAGCCCTCGAGCTGCTGCGCGACGATGTCGCGGCAGGTGCCGAGCCGAGCTTCTCCGTGGGGGTCCACCGCGACGCGCCCGGCGCGCCGGGCCTGTACGAGTTCCAGCCCCTGGCTGCCCGGTTCGTGCTCGAGCGGGCGCGGCGGATTGCCGAGCTGCCCGCGACCGAGGAGGCAGCCTGGACGGTGGCGAGCGATCCGGCTGTGATGGCGTTCCTGCGGGCCGGGACGGCCGGCCAGCTCGTCGAGCCCGAGCAGGTTGCCCGGGACGAGGTCCTGCTGCCGCTCCTGACGACGATGGCCGAGCTCAACCCCGGGTTCGAGCTCGACGAGGATGCCCTCCTGCAGGCCTACCTGCGCCTCGAGTCCAGCCTCTATGGTGACGGGCGCCGGTATGCGGCCGCGGTTCCGATCGCCGGGCTGCGTCTGGCTGCAGGCGACCTCCTGCTGGCCGACGGCGTGCGCCTGCGCAGCGTCGACCCCGAGCTCTTCCGGCTGGAGTGGCCCGAGGCCGCCCAGCTCAACTGGGGCGGTGACGGCGGCCTGCCCGGGGTGGTACTCGAGTTCGAGCGCCTGGTCGGCGAGCACGACAGCCAGGCTGCGCTCGACCCCGTGCCGGCGGTCGAGCAGTTCCTCTCGGTCGTGCGAACCGTCGTGGCCGGAGCTGCCCACGCCGGTCCCTACGTGCTCGAGCGGCTCGACTTCCGAACGCTCGCCCCGCGCCCGGTCTCGCCGCTGGCAGCGGTGCGCTGTGGCTCGGTCACGAGCGTGATCGACCCGACGGTGGCGAGCGTGCTGCCCGGGGCGCTGCGCCGCCTGGCCAAGGACCCGCATGGGGTGCTGGCCCGTGGCATCGAGCGCTACCAGGTTGCCATGGGCATGGGCGATGCCAGCTCGCTGCGGCTGGTGCTCGACGCGCTCACCGACCTCTACGCCGCCGAGGGTGAGCACGCGGCTGCTGCACTGCGCATCGCAGCGGTGGTCGGCCCGTCGCTGGCCGAGCGTCGCCAGCTGGCCGATGCCATGCGGCTCGTCGCGGTTGCCGTTCGTGAGGGGCGCCTGCCAGACGAGCAGCTGCGCCAGGCCGGACGACTGCTGGCCGCTGCCCTGCGCACGACCCTGGCGGCTGCGCTGGTGGGCGACCTGCCGCTGACACACGTCCAGGCCTACGCCGACGGCATCCTGCTGGGGGAGCGAGAGCGCCGGCAGCTTGGCGTGACGGCGCTGCGCCCGGTGCTCCAGACCTGACCCCGGCTGGGCTAGGCGTCACCTGCGTAGAGGTGCAGCGCGAGGCCCAGCAGCCCGTCGAGTGACGCCTCCAGGCGTGGCATCCGTGGCGCGGAGGCCACCGGCGATCCCATCGTCTGGTCGCGCAGCAGGGCGATCCGCTCGGCATCCCGGCGGGCGACGTCCTGGTGGTCGCGCAGGCAGCGCGCGAGGCGCCGTGCGAGGTCGTCCGGGATCTCGCCGAGCTCCTGCAGGTCCTGGGCACGTCGCAGGCGGCCCGGCCACTCCGGCTCGACCCGGTTCACGACCGTGCCGATGAAGCCGAGCCCCTGGTCGGCAAGCGACAGCCAGAACTCCGCTGCACCGGTGAGGGACTCGCGCTCGGGGCTCGTGACCACCAGGAAGCCGGTGGATTCCTCGGCCAGCAGGCGCTCCACGACCTGGACCCGCTCCCCGAAGAGGTCGTACATCCCCTCGAACGCCTCGAAGAACTCGCTGACGTCCTGCAGGGCCTCGGCGCCCGTGAGCCGGGAGAGTCCCTGGACGAGCAGGCCCCGGGCCCCACCGACCGCGCGCAGACCGACACGTCCCATCCGCAGCGATGGCTTGAGGAACCAGCGCAGGGAGCGACCGTTGAGGAACTCGAGGATGCGCTGGGGGGCATCGAGCAGGTCCCGGGCGTGTGCCATGGGCGGGGTGTCGACCACGATCAGGTCGAAGTCGCCGGCCCGGTCGATCTCGTAGAGGCGCTCGAGCGCCATGTACTCCTGGACGCTGGCAGCGTGCCGGGTGAGCTCCCGGTAGAGGGAGTTGTCGAAGATCCGATCGCGGGACTCGGGATCGGGGGCGGTCTCCTCGACGAGCCTGTCGAAGGTGCGCTGGGGATCGAGCATCGCCGCCGTGAGGGCGCCCCCCGGGGCAGCCGACGCCGGCAGCGTGATCGGCCGCAGCTGGTCATCCAGCCGCTCGAGGCCCAGCGCCTGGGCCAGGCGACGTGCCGGGTCGATGGTGAGCACGCACACGCGACGTCCCCGCATGGCCTCCGCCGCAGCCAGTGCTGCAGCAACCGAGGTCTTGCCGACCCCGCCCGTGCCACAGACGACCGCAACGTGGGTGCCGTCGAGGACCTCAGCGAGGCCGGAGGCTGCCGTGGGCGCCGCGCTCATGTCCGGCTCCCCCTGCCGGCTGCTGCCCCGAAGGATGCCGCGGCGGTCGGGCGCTGCCCCCGGGCGGCACGCTCGAGCACGCGCAGCTCGCTGCGCCCCACGGCGTCGGCAAACAGGAACGGCAGCTGCGCCATCGGCCCGACCGTCGAGCCCAGCCGGGCGAGCTCCTCCAGCTGCCGCTCCCGGCGTTCGAGCTCGGAGCTGGCCGCCCCGACTGCCGAGCCCAGCACGCCGTCGGGAGCTCCCTCGGTGAGCTCCCGCAGCAGTCCTGCCTCCGCATCGCTGAAGCGCTGTGCCAGCACGGCGTTGGCGACCACCGCCGCGACCTCGATGTCCTCCGTGGAGAGGACCTCGTGCAGGTCCAGCGTCTCGGTGACCGGCAGCTCCTCCGGGAGCGTGACGAGGATCGCCCCGAAGCGGTCCGGGTCCCGCACGAACCCGTGGATCTCGCGGGCCTGGTTGGCAATCAGCCCCACGGGCATCGCCCGGGCCAGCGCCGAGACCATCGTCAGCAGCCCGACCCCGTGCCCGGTTGCCGGGGCGTCCACCACGATCGCATCCCAGCGCTCGCCATCGCCATCCCCGTGGCGCGCCAGCTTCCAGACCTTGCCCAGCACCAGCACGTCGTCGAAGCCCGGTGCGACCTCGGCGAACTGGCGCACGACGGGGTTGCCCACCAGCCGGTCGGCGACCACCTTCACCTTCAGGTGCATCCGGGCGTACTCTCGCAGCGCGTTGTCCGGGTCGATGCGCAGGGCCTGCAGCGACTGCGCGATGGTGGTCGGCTCGTAGCCGATGCCGCGGTCGCTGATCAGTGCTGCTGCCCCATCGTGTCCGGCGATCTCGACCAGCAGCGTCCGGCACCCTGCCGCCGCAAAGGTCAGCGCGGTTGCCGCTGCAACCGTCGTCTTGCCCACGCCGCCCTTGCCGGTCACGTAGAGCGTCCGAGGCTGCAGCTCGAACGGCAGGCGGGCAGGTGATGGTGTGGCGGCAGGGCCCATCACGCGCAGGATATCCGGATCGTCGGGCACGCGTGGGACAGGATCCCCTCCCAGGCCCGGCACGCCAGGCGGGCGCGGGGGTGGCAACGGGCAACCCGGGCCATCCGGGGCCCGCATGCGGCCACCAGCGATGAACTCGGTGACACGGAAACGTCCGAGCACGCGACAACCCGACGTGTCGCCGTGGCTGGCGCCGGCCCCCATGGCCGGCACCGATGGTCGCGGAGGCCGCGCCCTCCCGCAACCGAAGGAGCGCTCGAGGTGACATCGACGATACGGCTCATCCCCCAGGGGCAGGACCCCGACGGCCCGCACTTCGTGAGCGGTCGGCGGGAGTCGGGCTGCCGCGTGATCTCGCTGGCGAACCAGAAGGGCGGCGTGGCCAAGACCACCTCGGTCGTCAACCTCGCGGCGGCCCTGCGTGAGCGGGGCAAGCGCGTGCTCTGCATCGACCTGGATCCGCAGAGCAACATGTCGATGAGCTTTGGCATCGACATCGAGCAGCTTCCCCGCAGCATGTACGACGTGCTCGTCAACCGGCTGCCGATCGAGGAGGTCATCCATGAGACCGCCGAGGCAGACGTTGCCGCCTCGAGCATCGACCTCGCCGGCGCGGAGCTGGCGCTCTCGAGCCAGATCGGACGCGAGCGTGCCCTCGACAAGGCGCTCGCGCTGGTCAAGGGCCGCTACGACTTCGTGCTCATCGACACGCCGCCGTCGCTCGGGCTGCTCACGATCAACGCCTTCACGGCCTCCGACGAGGTGATCGTTCCCGTCCAGGCCGAGTACCTGTCGCTGCGCGGGCTGGTGCAGCTGGACGAGACGCTCGCCATGATCCGCGAGCACCTCAACCCGAAGGTGCGCATCAGCGGCATCCTGCTGACGATGTACGACCCGCGCTCCAACCACTCGCGGCAGGCTGCCGAGGTCCTGATCCAGAACTTCGGCGATGCCGTCATGAAGACCCGGATCAAGCGAACGATCCGGTTTGCCGAGGCGCCCGTCCAGGGCGGATCGGTCCTGTCCCTCGAACCCAACGGCCGGGCCGCGCACATGTACCGCGACCTCGCCGAGGAGGTGCTCGCGCAGCATGTCACCGCGTAACCCGGGAAACAACCCACTCGCCGACCTCTTTGCCGCAACCGACACCGCCGCGGCGCAGGCCGCGCGTGAGCAGGCAGCCACCACGACCACCGAGGAGCAGGCCGAGCCTGCACCCGTCGAGCACGCCCCGGCGCCGCCAACGGCGTCGACCGGCTCGGGTCGCAGCCTCGCCGACGCGGTGCCCCCGGCAGGCAGCCGTAGCCGCGAGGCACTCGAGTCGTCGACCTACCTCGCCGTGATCCGGGTCGTCGGCGTCGGTGGCGCCGGGATCAACGCCGTCGAGCGGATGATCGAGTCGGACGTACGCGGGGTCGAGTTCGTTGCCGTGAACACCGACCTGCAGCAGCTCGAGGAGTCGAGCGCACCCACGCGACTGCACATCGGCGCAGACATCACCCGTGGGCTGGGCTCCGGTGCGAACCCGGACGTCGGGCGCGAGGCTGCAGAGCGCAGCTACGACCACATCCGACACCTGCTCAAGGGATCGGACATGGTCTTCGTGACCTGCGGCGCGGGCGGCGGCACTGGAACCGGAGCCGCCCCGGTCGTCTGCCGGGCAGCCCGGGACCTCGGCGCGCTCACCGTGGCAATCGTGACGACCCCGTTTGCCTTCGAGGGGTCCCGCCGCCAGCAGGCAGCCAGCGACGGCCTCGACCAGCTGCGCCGTGAGGCCGACACGATCATCGTGATTCCCAACAACCGCCTGCTGGAGGTCCTGCACCGCGACGTCTCGATGGTCGAGGCGTTCCGGGTCGCCGACGACGTGCTGCGCCAGGGCGTGCAGGGCATCTCGGACCTGATCACGATGCCGGGACTGATCAACGTCGACTTCGCGGACGTGCGCACCATCATGACCGAGTCCGGCTCGGCGCTGATGGGCATCGGCGTGGGAACCGGCGAGGAGCGTGCCCGGGAGGCCGCCCAGTCAGCCATCAACTCCCCGCTGATCGGTGGAACGCCACACGGTGCCAGCCGGATCCTGCTCTCGATCAGCGGTGGGGAGGACCTCTCCCTGCACGAGGTCACCGAGGCCGCGGCGATCATCCAGGACGCTGCCAGCGACGACGCCGAGATCATCTTCGGGGCGACCGTCGACGATCGCCTCTCGGGGCAGGTCTGGGTCACGGTCGTGGCGACCGGGTTCGCCGACGATGCACCATCCGGGAGCCGTGCCACCCAGCCAGCCCGCGAGCTCGCCCCGCGGCGGGAGACCGGGGAGCGGCGCTTCGTGCGCTCGACCGACCCGCTGCCGGCCAGCGACGACGATGAGCTCCTGATCCCCGACTTCCTGCGGTAGCATGCCGGCACCGTGAGTGCCGCAGCAGCCGACCAGCCCGCAGATCCGCCACAGCGCGGTGCCGTCGCAGCCGGCCATCCGCTGACGGCGCGTGCCGGCGCCGAGGTCATGGCAGACGGTGGCAACGCCGTGGACGCGGCCGTGGCGAGCGCGCTGGTCTCCTGCGTGACCGAGCCCACGCTCACGGGGCTCGGCGGCAGTGGCTTTGCGACCGTGAGCTGGGCCGACCCTGCCGAGCAGGTGGTCCTGGACTTCTTCGCTGCCGTGCCGGGCAAGGAGCGGACGGTCGAGACCTCGGGTGGCCCCGTCCCGGTCGACGTGCTCTTTGGCACGACCACCCAGACGTTCCACGTCGGCCCCCAGTCGTGTGCGGTGCCGGGCTTCGTGCGGGGGATCTTCCTGATGCACGAGCGCTGGGGGTCACTGCCGCGGCACCGCGTGTTCGAGCCCGCGATCGAGGCCGCCCGGGGAGGCGTGCCGCTCACCGACCAGCAGGCCTTCTGCCACCGGATCCTCACGAACATCCTGACCCGCACCGAGCTGAGCCGCGAGGTCTTCACCCCGGCCGGGCGGATGATGCAGGAGGGGGAGCTGCACGTCCAGGGGGACCTTGCCGGCACGCTCGAGTTCCTGGTCGACCACGGAGCTGATGCCTTCTACGTCGGGGACGTCGGCCGGGCGATCGTCGACTGGTCCGATGCCCACGGGGGCCTGCTCTCGGCCGCCGACCTGCGCGAGTACCGCGTGCGCGAGGTCTTCCCCGTTGCCAGCGACTACCGCAGCTTCCGGATCATCGCACCTCCGGCACCCTCGTCGGGAGGATCGCTGATCGCCTACCACCTGCGGCTGGTCGAGCGCGAGCTCGGCGGTCGCCGCATCGACCTCGACACCAGCGAGGGCGCTCGGCTCTTCATCGCCTCGATGATGGCCACCAACGCGATGCGCGGCGGCGAGTTCGAGCGCTGGCTCTACGGCGGCGGGCTCGACCGCTGGCTGATGTCCGACGACTCCGTCCTGCTCGGGCGCCAGCGCATCCACGAGGTGCTCGAGCGGGCCCCGACCGGCACCCCGTCCGTCCACGGCAGCGGATCCACGCCCGGTCCAGGCAGCTCCCTGGGGAACACCACCCACATCAGCGTGATGGATGCCGCAGGCAACGCGGTGGCCATCACCACCTCCACGGGGTGTGGCTCCGGGGAGTTCGTCGGCTCCACCGGCATCCACCTCAACAACATGATGGGCGAGGAGGACCTGCTGCCCGTCGAGCACCGGCTCAGCCCGGGTGAGCGCCTCACCAGCATGATGAGCCCGACCATCGTGACAGAGGGGGACCGGCCGCGCCTGGCTACCGGCAGTGCAGGATCGAGCCGCATCCGCTCGGCGGTCACGCAGAGCATCCTGCGCGCGCTCGAGCCTGCCCGCGAGGGCCGCGCCCGTCCGATCCAGCAGGTGTTGCGGGAGGCGGTGGAGGCCGGACGGATGCACGCCGAGGGCGATGCCGTCCACGTCGAGCCGGGCGTCACTGCCGACGCCCTGGCAGCGCTCGCGGCCGATGGCTGGGACGTCACCCAGTGGCCGGAGCCCAACCTCTACTTCGGCGGGGTCAACATGGCCGCGCTGTCCCGCGATGGCGACCTCGCCGCCGCGGGCGATCCACGACGGGGTGGGGCGGCCTGGCTGGCCGTCGGCTCCGAGGCCCGGGAGGCGCCATGACACCCACCTATCGAGCGGCGATCGCCGACCTCGTCCCGTACCAGCCGGGCAAGCCGGCCGAGGAGCTGATGCGCGAGCGCGGCCTCGACTCGGTGATCAAGCTGGCATCCAACGAGGGTCCCTGGGGTGCGCTGCCCGGAGCTGCACGGGTGATCGAGCAGGGGATCCCCGGGCTCAACCGCTACCCTGACGGCGGCTGCGTGCTGATCCGCGAGGCGCTTGCGGAGCTGCACGGGGTCACGCCGGGCGAGGTGATCGTCGGCCATGGGGCCGACTCGATCATCAACAACCTCTCGCTGGCGATGCTCGAGCCGGGCACGGAGGTCGTGTGCGGCTGGCCATCCTTCCCCAGCTACGTGCTCGATGCGAAGAAGCTGGGGGCGACCCCCGTGATGGTCCCGCTGACCGCTGACCA
>SKUG01000183.1 GCA_007122215.1 Thermoleophilia bacterium
AGCACCATGGCGCGGGCAGCGTCGAGGCGCTCCTCGAGGCTGCCCGCCTGGCGCTCGGCATCGAGCCGCAGCCCACGCTCGAGGCCCAGCTCCTCCCGCGCGGCGAGCAGCTCGGCGGCAAGCCGGGACGGCTCCGTGTGGGCTCCGCCTGTCGCGCGGCGCCTGACGGCAGCGATGTCGGCCGAGAACCTGCTGGCCGGCGTCTCGTGCGCGCCGCCGGAGCCGGAGGCGCCAGCATCCCGGGCCTCGCCATGCCATGTGGCCCCGCCCCGGGAGACATGGTCATTGCGGGTGGTGCCGGCAGGGGACGCCGCGGCCACGGCTGGCAGCGCTCGCATCCCAGGCACCTCCGAGGCGCCACTGCCGCTGCTCGTCGGGTGGTGCCGGCGGCCATGTCCGCGCAGCTCGTCGAGCTCTGCCTGGATACCGGCGAGGGCCGCCGTCAGGCGCCCTGCCTGCTCCAGCGCTGCTGCAGCCTGTTCATCGACCATCGGAATCCTCCCCGGTGCGAGCACACGGGAGCCCGGCATGCGGGCCCCGGCCCATCTACACTGTGCGGGTTCGACGTCGAGCCCGGAAGGCCTGCCGTGGCCGAGGAGCCGCCCCACATACCGGTCCTGCCGGCAGAGACCCTCGCGATGGCCGATCCGGCAGCAGCCCGCGTGGTCGTCGACGGCACCTTCGGGGCGGGCGGGCATGCCCGGCTCATTGCTGCCGGGCTGCCCGAGGGTGCCCGCTACATCGCCATCGATCGCGACGCGAGCGCGCTCCAGCACCTGCCTGCGGTTGCGGCCGACCATCCCGGGGTTGCCTTCGAGGCGCGCCACGGCACCTTCGCTGACGTGATCGAGTCCCTCGCGCGTGAAGGTGTGTCCGCGGATGTCGTGATACTTGACGTCGGCGTGAGCTCGATGCAGGTCGACCAGCCGCAGCGGGGATTCTCCTACCGGAATGATGCACCACTCGACATGCGCATGGACCAGTCGGCCGGCGATCCGGCAGCGGACATCATCGCCTCGGCCGACGTCGGCACGCTCACGCGGCTGCTGCGCGCCGGCGGCGCCGAGCGCGAGGCCCGCCACGTCGCCCGTGCCATCGTGCGCTCCCGTGACGTTGCTCCCATCGCGACCACCGCTGACCTCGTGCGGCTCGTCGAGGAAGCCATCCCCGCAGCGCTGCGCCGGCGTCGCGGCCACCCGGCCAAGCGCGTCTTCCAGGCGCTGCGGATCGCCGTCAACGACGAGCTCGGGCAGCTCGAGCGCGGCCTCGACGCCGCCCGCGGCCTGCTCGCCCCGGGCGGGCGCCTCTGCGTCATCAGCTTCCACTCGGCGGAGGATCGCATCGCCAAGCGTCGCTTCCGCGACTGGACCCGCGACTGCACCTGCCCACCCGAGCAGCCCATCTGCACCTGTGGTGGCATGGCCGACTTCGAGGACCTCGCCCGCAGCGGGATCGTGGCGTCCGACGACGAGCGCGCCGCCAACCCGCGTGCCGCCTCGGCCCGCCTGCGCGGCGTGCGCCGGCGGCCATGAGCCGTCCCAGGCAGGGGTGCGTGCCGGGAGCGGTCCATGCTGACCCGTGACCCGGAAGCGTCCACCGTCGGCGGTCGGATCCGTCGTGTCACGGGTATCCGCCGTGCGACCGGAATGGCTCTGCCGGGGCTCAAGCCCGCAGGAATCGGGCATGGTCGCGGCGAAATCGACATCGACATGCCCTTCGAGCTGCCAGGCACCATGGCGAGGCCCGCGCCCCGCCCGCGCCGGGGACGAGCAGCGACCGTACCCCGGGCACGTGCCGCTGCCCGCGCACAGGGCATCATGCGGACGCTCGGCACCGCTACCATCGTCGCGGTGCTGGTCGCCTCGCTGCTGCTGCTGGCAGCAACCAGCATCCTCCTCAACAACGTGGTCATCCAGCGGTCGGTCGAGCTCGGCAAGCTCGACGATGCCCGCCGCAGCTTCCGCACCGAGAACGCGATGCTCGCCGCCCGCATCGCCCACCTGTCCGCCCCGCCGCGGGTGATCCAGCGTGCCGAGCGGCGCCTGCAGATGACCCCTGCGGCCGGCATGGCAACCTTCATCTACCTCGACCCGGCAGCGGTGCGGGAGCGTCGCGCCGCCCAGAAGGCCGAGGCCCGCGCCCAGGCCGAGGTCGCCAGCGCCGTGGGCCGTGGCGAGGCGATCCTCAACGGCGCGGTATTCCTGCTGCCACCCGGGGTGGAGCTCGGCCCGCGCAGCGTCAGTGGTGACGGTGCCCCGGCGGGCTCGAGCGAGGGTGGCGGTGGCGGGCCACCGGCGGAGAATGACTCCTGATGGCAGCATCCGCCCCCACGCTGCCACCACGCCAGCAGCTGCCCCGGTTCCGGCTCGCGCTCCTTGCGACGATCCTCGGGCTTGCCTTCGCTGGCGTGTTCGCGAAGACGATCTACCTGCAGTTCATCCGCCAGCCCACGCTGGCCGAGTGGGCCCAGATGCAGCAGCAGGACGAGGAGGTCCTCACCACCGTCCGTGGTGACATCCTCGACCGCAACGGGCAGGAGCTCGCCGTCGGCGAGGAGCGCGTCTCCTTCTACGCCACGCCGCAGCAGGTCACCGACATCGCCCGTTTCCAGCAGGCTCTCGCCCTGTTCGGTGAGAACCACCTGATCGCCTTCCGAACGGATCACGTAGAACTCGTTTTTCAGCACATTGAAGAGCGTTCCAAGCGACGACTTGGCGTACCCAGGAAACTCTGCTCGGAGGTGGTCGAGTAATTCATCCTTAGCGACGCCATCGCCCACGAATCGCGTCGCATTCAAAACGCTGTCCAACCCGCCCCGTATGCTGGTCATACCCTTGCGGCGTTGCACCGCGGGCAGAGGTTTTAGCTTCGGCACCTCGACCGTGCTTTCATGCACGGGCTCGGCCGCGCTAGGACTTTGCTGGTTCACAACC
>SKUG01000036.1 GCA_007122215.1 Thermoleophilia bacterium
CAATAGCTTCCTGAACGAGGCGGCGATCGCACACGCCGAGAAGATCCTTGCCTTGGCGAACGAACGGGCAGGGAACGACCGCGGGGGCGATCCGGACGTACGGGCCGCCCGATGGGTGGCGAAGTGCCAGGTACCCTCGGCATGCTGCTGGGTCGTGACGTAGGTCAGTCGGGCATTGGCACCGACGACGAGCTCGACGATGGCCTGGGAGAGGCCCTCGCTGACACCGCCCGCCGTGGAGAACTGCTCGATGACGGTTGCATCGGCGCCCTCCTCGAGGATGACCAGGAGCCGCCAGCTGGCGGTTGCGCCCTCGGCCTCGAGGATCGAGGCCGCGTGGATCGGCTCCTCGAGCCGCACGTTGCGGGGCACGTGCACGACGGCCACGTCGCGACCATGGGCCTGCTGGTGCGCGGCGAAGTAGTCGTCGACGGAGTCGAGCCCGCCGAGCAGGCTCCCGAGCTGCGCGGTTGCCGCCTCCAGGGCTGCACCCTCGAGCTCGCTCAGCCAGCCAACGGTGACACCCTCGGGGAGCTGGGCGGGAGCCTCGAGCTGCCCACGGCCGGTGGGCTCGGCCGCGGCCTCGAGGTCGAGGCCGCGGAGGTTGGTGAACCGCCACTGCTCGTCCTTGCGGGTGGGCATGCGCAGGCCGGCCAGCGCAGCGGCGCCCTGCTCGCGAAGGGTGTCCATGGTCGTGTCGGTCGTCATGGTCGTGGTCATCAGCCCACCGAGCCTTCCATCTGCAGCTGGATCAGCTTGTTCATCTCGATCGCGTACTCGAGCGGGAGCTCCTTGGTGATCGGCTCCACGAAGCCCGAGACGATCATGCCGTTGGCCTGCTCCTCGGTCAGCCCGCGGCTCATCAGGTAGAAGAGCTGCTCCTCGCTGATCTTGGTCACCGATGCCTCGTGCCCGATCTCCACGTCATCCTCGTCGATGCGGATGTACGGGTAGGTGTCGGTCTGGGACTCCGGGTCCAGGATCAGCGCGTCACACTCGACCTGGCTCTTCACGTTCTTGGCGCCGGGCGCGACCTCGAGCAGGCCACGGTAGCTGGAACGGCCACCGTTCTTGGAGATCGACTTGCTGGTCACCACCGAGGAGGTGTTGGGCGCGCGGTGCACGATCTTCGCCCCGGCATCCTGGTGCTGGCCCTTGCCCGCAAAGGCGATCGAGAGCACCTCGCCGTGGGCACCCTCGCCCTTGAGGTGGATCGCCGGGTACTTCATCGTGACCTGGGAGCCGAGGTTGCCGTCGACCCACTCCATGGTGGCGTTCTTCTCGGCAACGGCCCGCTTGGTGACGAGGTTGTAGACGTTGTTCGACCAGTTCTGGATGGTCGTGTAGCGGCAGCGGCCGCCTTCCTTGACGATGATCTCGACCACGGCAGAGTGCAGCGAGTCGGTGGTGTAGGTCGGGGCGGTGCAGCCCTCGACGTAGTGCACGTAGGCGTCCTTGTCGACGATGATCAGCGTGCGCTCGAACTGGCCCATGTTCTCGGCGTTGATCCGGAAGTAGGCCTGCAGCGGCATCGTCACCTCGACGCCCGGCGGCACGTAGATGAACGAGCCACCACTCCAGACGGCGGTGTTGAGGGCCGAGAACTTGTTGTCGTTGGCCGGGATGATCGTTCCGAAGTGCTCGCGGACGGTGTCCTCGTGCTCGCGCAGGCCCGAGTCCATGTCCAGGAAGAGCACGCCCTGCTTCTCCAGGTCCTCCTGGAGCTTGTGGTAGACGACCTCGGACTCGTACTGGGCGCCGACGCCGGCAAGGAACTTGCGCTCGGCCTCCGGGATGCCCAGGCGATCGAAGGTGTCCTTGATCTCCGCCGGCACGTCGTCCCAGCTGTGTCCCTGCTCGGCGGTGGGCTTGATGTAGTAGTAGATGTTGTTGTAGTCGATGCCGCTGAGGTCGGCGCCCCACTCGGGCGTCGGGCGGTCGAGGAAGTACTGGTAGGCCTTGAGTCGCTCCTCGAGCATCCACGCCGGCTCGTCCTTGTGCGCGGAGATGTCACGGATGACCTGCTCGTTGAGGCCCTTCTGCGCCTTGAAGACGTAGTTCTCCGGCTGGGAGAAGCCGTACTTGTACTCGCCGAGGCCCTCGGGCAGCTCGTCTACCGGTGGCTGGTCGTTCACTGGTGCGGTGCTGTCGGTCATGCTCGCGTATCCCCTTGCTCGTTCGACGGGTCCTGGATGCAATGGGCGCTCAGCTGCTGGCGCCGGCCAGCTCGGCGGCCTCGAGCTCCACGCCCACCTCCTTGAGGATGGTGGCGTAGCCCTCGGCCTCGAGCCGCTCGGCCAGCTCCGGGCCGCCGTCGCGCACGATCCGACCCTTGGCCAGGACGTGGACATGCTGCGGGCGGACGTGGTCGAGCAGGCGCTGGTAGTGGGTGATCACCAGGGCACCCATGCCGGTCTCGGTGACGAGCTTCTGCACGCCATCGGCGACGACGCGGAGCGCGTCGATGTCGAGCCCGGAGTCGGTCTCGTCGAGCACGGCGATGGTCGGCTCGAGCAGTGCCATCTGCAGGATCTCCACGCGCTTCTTCTCGCCGCCGGAGAACCCGTCGTTGAGGTAGCGGCGCAGCAGGTCGCGCTCGACCCCCAGCAGCTCCATCGCTGCCTCGAGCTTCTTGCGGAACTCGGGAATCGGGATCGGCTTCGGCCCGTCGGCATCCTTGCGGCCGTCGTCGATGACGCCGCGGCGCGCGTTGACGGCCGTACGCAGGAACTGGGTGACGCTCACTCCGGGTACCGTCTGCGGGTACTGGAACGCGAGGAACATCCCGGCGCGGGCGCGCTCGTCGGGCTCCATCTCCAGCACGTCCTCACCGTCGAGGGTGACGCTGCCGGAGGTGATCTCGTAGGAGGGATGCCCCATGAGGGCATAGGCGAGGGTGCTCTTGCCCGAGCCGTTGGGGCCCATCA
>SKUG01000289.1 GCA_007122215.1 Thermoleophilia bacterium
CGAACGTGCTCACGACGATGCGCCTGGCGGCCGTACCGGTGTTCGTGCTGCTGATGGTCCAGGAAGGTGGCTCGGGCCTCGCACCGTTCGTGGTCTTCGCTGCGGCGGCCTTCACCGACTTCTTCGACGGCTACCTGGCGCGCAGGCTGAACGCCCAGACGGCCTACGGCCGGGTGGTCGACCCGCTCGCCGACCGCCTGCTGATCGTCAGCGCCACCACCATGCTCGCCTGGAGCGACCGCCTGCCATGGTGGGCGCTGGCGGTGGTGATCTGGCGGGACGTCCTGACGGCCATCGGCTTCGCGATCGTGCGACGGCGGGTGCTGCCCGAGGTGAACATGGTCGGCAAGACCGCGACCGCGCTGATGATGGTGGGCATCGCAGGCCTCATCCTCACCACGGCGGGCTGGCCGCTGTGGTTCTTCTGGACGGGCGTGACGCTCTCGATCGTCGCCTTTGTCACCTACTTCGTCACCTACGTCGGAACGCTCCGGCAGGCTCCGGACGCCGTGACATGACGCGCTGCAGGAGCGGTGGCATATACTTTCCCCAGCCGGGACGGGGACGTGCAAGCGCCGCTGCTCCCGCCATCAGCAAGGAGGGACGATGATAGACGGCGTGGATCCACTGCCAGACCTGGCAGAGCTCGACGATGCCGCACTGCGCCAGCTCATCGACGACTACGTTGCCGAGGAGCAGCAGGTCTCCTACCGTCGGAGGATCCTGCACGGCTACATCGACATCCTCCGCTCCGAGCTCATCAGCCGCCGCAAGGACCAGTTCGACAGCGGCGAGCTCGGCACCATCGACATCGAGGCCCTGAGCCGCATCCTCGCAGGCAAGAGCCTGCCCGGCGAGGACGACTGAGCGGGCTGGAACACCGGCACCGTCCAGGAAGGACACGACGGCAGTGAGCGATGACGAGACAGGACGCGGCAGCAGCGGTGGGGAGGACCACGGCCTGCCTGCGGACGCCACCCAGCCGATGCACCTTCCGGGCATCGGGCGCGATCCCGACTGCCACGAGGCAGCCGATGGCGCCGGCCTCCAGGACGCGAACCTCGTCGTGGTCTCGGGAAGCGACCGGATCGGCGAGTCCTACCACGTGGCGGCGACCACCACGATCGGACGCTCACCGGACTCGGTGATCTTCCTCGACGACGTGACCGTCTCCCGCGAGCACGCCGTCGTCTTCAACGATGCGGCCGGTGTGCGGATCGAGGACAAGGCATCGCTCAACGGCACCTTCGTCAACGGCGAGCGCGTGGAGCGGTCCGAGCTGCGGGACGGCGACACGATCCAGGTGGGCAAGTACCGCTTCAGCTACGTGGAGTCCACATGAGCGACGGTGGCGCCGACCAGTCGCCACGGCTCCGCATCGGCCAGGTGCGGGACGAGCTCCTCGAGGAGTTTCCCGACCTGTCGATCTCGAAGCTGCGCTTCCTCGAGGACAAGGGGCTGGTCATGCCCGTGCGCAGCGCGGGTCGGTATCGGCTCTACTCGGCGGCGGACGTCGAGCAGATCCGCAGCATCCTGCGGCTGCAGCGCGACGAGTTCCTGCCGCTGCGGGTGATCCGTGACCAGCTGCGCCGCCGGCTGGACGAGCCACCCGTGGAGACGGTGGGTACCGCAGACGACGCTGGCGTGCCCCCGGCCTCGACCGTGCCGGCACCGGCAGGTGCGGACGAGCTGGCAGCTGCCGCCGGCGTGCCGGCCGAGCTCGTGCAGGACTGCCGGGTGCTCGGCCTCGTGCCATCCAGTGGACCGTACGTGGCAGAGGACGTCGCGGTCGTCAGGCAGTGCGGGCGGCTTGCACGCTTCGGCCTGGGCGTACGCCACCTGCGACAGGTGGCGGCAGCAGCTCGCAGCCAGGCGTCGCTGCCCGGGCACTACGCCGACGTGCGCACCCGCCACGGCAGCGGGGACGTCGAGGCGACGCGGGCCGCCGAGGCACTCGCAGAGGACCTGCTCGACCTCGTCATCCAGCTCTACCGCGCCGAGGTGCGGCGACAGCTGGCCGCTGGCCCCGCACGCCCCCCCGAGCCTTCACCGCACCGTACCGACCGACCGCTGACTGCAGGCTGAGGAGCATCCATGCCGAACGCTGCCACCAACGAGCTGGGGGACCTCGTCCGGGACGTTCCCGACTTCCCCCGCCCGGGAATCATCTTCAAGGACATCATGCCGCTGCTGGCCGATGGCGATGCGCTGCGCCAGACCGTCGACTCGCTCGTCGAGTGGGCAGGCCCACGGTCGCCCGACCTGATCCTGGGCGCAGAGGCACGCGGGTTCCTGATCGGTGCTCCGATGGCCGTCCAGCTCGGGTGCGGCTTCATCGCGGCGCGCAAGCCCGGGAAGCTGCCCTACACGACCGTCAGCGCGAAGTATGCGCTGGAGTACGGCTTCGACTCGCTCGAGCTGCACGTGGACGCGGTCCAGCAGGGACAGCGGGTGCTGATCGTTGACGACCTGCTCGCCACGGGCGGGACCTCGCGGGCGAAGATCGAGCTGGTCGAGCGCCTCGGGGGCACGGTCGCGGGCCTCGCGTTCATGATCGAGCTCGAGTTCCTCGAGGGACGTGCTGCCCTGGAGGGCTACGACACGTTCTCGCTGCTGACCTACTGAGCCGTCAGGCGGCGGACCCCGGGACCCAGGCAGTCGGCAGCACCCCGTCCGCCAGGCGGGCACGGAACCGCTCGGACTCGGTCATCGCATCACCGGGCACGAGTCCGTCGACGTACGCGAGGCGGTCATCGTTGAAGAACGGAACGTCGAGGTGCTCGCTGGTGACGAGGTTGACGCTGTAGCGTCGGCAGGATCCGCAGCGGACGAGGACGCCCTGGCGATCGGCGGCCGGGGCCACGAGCTTGACCTGGGACGGGAAGGCCGGTCGCAGCGCCGATTCCGGGTGGCACCAGAAG
>SKUG01000244.1 GCA_007122215.1 Thermoleophilia bacterium
AGGTCAACGTCGTGGTCCCGGATCCCTTCCCGGGAAACCCTGGTGGCTACCTCGTCGGTGGTAGCTTCTCCCACGTCGTCCATGGTGGCATCGAGCAGCAGACCAACAGCCTCGTTCGGATCTCGGCAGACGGAGTTCCGGTCGGTCCCTTCTTCGAGGCTACCAGTGGTGCAGCTGGGAATGCCGTCACCGCGATAGCCGAGGCAGAGATCGACGGGCAGCAGGTCGTGGTCGTGGCCGGCTCGTTCATGGGCCTGGGCTGGGCCGGATCCTCGCTCTCCAACTCGAACATGGTGCTGCTGGATGCATCGACCGCGCCGGGTCCGATGATGCCGGCGCCGTGGTCTGACGACCGTTACAACGGTTCGGTCGTCCATGATGTCGCCGTGATCCCACCTGACGGCATGCGCCCGCTGCGGATCGCGATTGCCGCCGGGGACGTGGTCGAGGTCCATGACGTCTCCGGCAGCGGGGCGCTCTCGGCAACGGCCGTGCTTGCAGGTGGTGAGCCACGGGCCCTGCAGGCAGTCACCTCCCTCGGCAATGCAGCCGCACAGCTCTACGTCGCCGGGTACGCGATCAACGGCCAGGCAGGTGCGTCGCTCGCACGCCTGGATGTGGGCGGTGGCGGCGTCAGCCCCGTCTCGATGCAGGTCCTCGTCAACAACCTCAACACGGCACGGCTGGACTCCCTGGTGGTGCTGGAGCGACCGCTCGGGGGGGGCACGCTCGTCGTCGCGGGTGGACGCGACCCGGGCGAACCGCACGCACCGGTCTTGCGGGCGGTGCAGCTCAACATGGATCCCTGGTCGGGATCGATGGATGGCCTCTTGGCCTATCCGGTTCCTGAGGTGTGGGTCGCGCCGGTCATCGGCTCGACGAGTGCCGATCCCCAGCGCATCTCCGTGCTGGCGCCCACCGGGCCGTCCCACCTGCTCGTGGGCGGCCTCTTCGGGCTCGCCGGCCCCGCCGCGACCGACAACCTTGGCGTGCTCCACCTGGAACCTGGCGGTGCCACCTGGGTCGAGGACGCCGCGACTCCACTGGCTTCCGGGGAGGTGCGGACGATCCACGCGAGCGCGGCGGGCATGGTCTTCGGCGGTGCCTTCGCAAGCGCACATGCCACCCGGGCACAGGGATTTGCCTCCTTCAGCGTCGACCCGGCCAGCGGCGAGGTCGCGGGCATCACCAGCGGTGGGGTGGCGGCCCTCGGACCAGGTGCAGCGGTCCGCACGATCGCCATCAATGGCAGCTACCTCTACCTCGGCGGCAACTTCCAGCGGATCAACGGCCCGGACGGTGGCGGGAACACGATCTCGAGCCCGGCTGGCACGCCGGGCGCGCGCCTCTGGCACGACGGCGATGGTGGGTTCATCCTTGATCGCCACGACGGCAACCCCGACAACCCGGAGAACGGGCACTGGAACGCACCGTCGGGAGACCTCGTCCACTCGATCGTCGCCACCGGGGACGACATCCTCTGGAGCGAGTACGACGGCACGACCGGCTGGCACGTGCACCGCGACCGGCTCGGCAGCGGCAGCGGCCCCGACGCCTCGGTCACCCTCACCAGCACCGAGCCCGTCATCCTCCACCACGACGCCGCAACCGACCGCATCCTGGCAGGTGGACGGATCACGGCGACCAGCATCGCTCCGGGCGCAGGCGTGCACGTGTTGGACCTGGACGAGGACACCGGCTCGAATCCCGTCGACTACCTCCTGACACACGCATTCAGGATCGACACCCCCGACACCGTCACGGCCATGGGGGCCTACCGCCACGACATCCCCCAGCCCGGCGGCCCAGCGGATCGCGTGCAGGTCGCCACCAGCGGATCCGGTGGGGCGCGGCTGGTGGTGGCCGACCTCGCCAGCGAGACCTGGGAGGCTCCCGTACAGGTCACCTCGACCACCGGAACGCAGGTCAACGCGATCTCCAGCCACGCCGGGTGGAGGCGCAACCTGTACGGCGGCAACGCACCCGCAGGGCTCGTCTGCGCCGGGAGCGGTGGATTTGCGTGGGAGCTGCGCGGGGTGACCTGCTCCCCGTCCCCGGACCCCGAGCTGGGAGGACTCGGCCCGTTCGCGCCCGGCATGTCGGGAACGGCTGCAGAGATTCGTGTACAGGCCATCGCAAACACCCCGACGCTGGCCATCCTTGGCGGGCGCTGGAACACTGCGGGCGGCTACGCACATGGCAGCCTCGGCATCTACCTGCTCGATGTACCCGTGCCGGACCAGCCAACGGCGATCGAACAGTCGGCCGATGGCGGGACCAGCTGGACCTCGGCCGCGGAGCGATGGGTGGGCCCCGGGGCATCGTGGAAGGTCCAGGCGGCGACGACCGGTCCTGCAGCCGCCGTACGCTTCGAGCTCGAGGATGCGCTCGTCCCCGGCTTCGTGGCGAGCACGCTGCTGGCTCACGACTCCTCCCCGTTCACCAGCGAAGCGATCGGGGTCGCCAACCTGCAACGGGGCCGCTACCGCGTGCGTGCCACGACCATCGACCACTGGCTGCAGGAGTCGCCCAGCGTGGAGATGCACGGGATGGGAACCTACTCGGTGGGCTTTGATGGGGAGGCTCCCGTACCCGAGCCGATCACGGTCGTGGGCGTTCCGGGTCCGGCCGGCTCGTCGGAAGCTGCCGTGGCGGTGGTTGGGACAGCCGGCCCCGGCGATGGCCTGGAAGCCCCGTTCGAGCGGTACGACGTCGTGGTTACCGACGGAACCGGCGTGAACGTCTTCGATGGCCCCGTACCGGCTGGCGGGACGGAGCCGCAGGTGATCAGTGGACAGACCGGGTCCAACGCGTGGCTGATCGAGTACCGGCTCGTCGATGCTGCCGGGAACGAGTCCGAGGCAGCGACCGAGTCCGTTGCCATCAACAACCCCCCACTCGTGGTGGCTCCCGACCCGC
>SKUG01000219.1 GCA_007122215.1 Thermoleophilia bacterium
CCGCCAGCCTCCGGCCCTGCGCCCGCGCCGCCACAGCTGGCACCCCAGCGGGTCGCACCTGCACCGCACCACGGCCCGCCAGCGATGGCGACACGGCCCGTGGACCATCACCCCCCGGCGGCGGCGCAGCCCGCCCCCGGCCACCACCACGACTGCGACCATGCCGGCGCGCACCACCAGCACTCCTACCTCGACCTCGCCGGCTCGGACGCTGCCTGGCGGGCGCTGATGATCGCCCTCTGGATCCAGGTGGTGTTCCTCGTCGTGCAGGTGGCCGGCGGCATCATCTACGGCAGCCTCGCGCTCCTGAGCGACTCGGTCCACATGCTCACCGACGTCGCGGCGATCGCGATCGCGCTCGTGGCGATCCGCGCCGCCCGTAGCGCTGCCCGTCGCTTCAGCTATGGCCTGCGCCGGGCAGAGGTGCTGGCGGCGTTCGTCAACTCGCTGGCGCTGGTCGGCGCTGCTGCGTGGATCGTCTGGGAGGCGATCCGACGCATGGGGCACGGCCACGAGGTCGACGGGATCGGGATGCTGGTCATCGCCACGCTCGGCCTGGCCGCGAACCTCGTGAGCGCGTGGATCCTGGCCCGCGCCGGCTCGGGCACCAACGTGCGGGCGGTGATGATGCACCTGCTGATCGACGCCGCCAGCTCGGTCGGGGTGATCGTGACGGCGATCGTGATCGCCACCACCGGACGCCACGGTCTCGACAGCATCGCCAGCCTGCTGATCGCCGGCCTCGCGCTGTGGGGAGCGCTCCCCCTGATCCGACGCACGATGGAGATCCTGCTGGATGTCGAGCCCGATGCCGCACGGGTTCCGGACATCGCCGACGCGCTGCTGGCGCACCCGGCAGTGGTCGAGGTCCACGACCTGCATGCCTGGCACCAGAGCGAGCAGGAGGTGATGGTCACCGCACACGTCGTGCACCTGCCCGATGCGTCCACCGCCGCGGTGATCGCCAGCCTCGAGGAGCTGCTGCAGACCCGCTTCGGCATCACCCACTCGACGCTGCAGGCCGTCCCGGCAGCATCCCTGCATGCCCCCCTGCCTGCCATGGCTCCCGACGACGCTGCTGCCTGGGCGATCTCCCGGCTCGTTGCCGGTGGGGTGGCACCGGCCATCGCCCACCAGCGGGCACACGCGGTCGCAGCGACGCTCGCGGCCGGAGCACGCAGCGGCCTGGTCAGCCCCGCCGCGGTGCTGGCCCGGGCCCGGGCGGCCGGAACGCCCCGCTCCCCGGGACCGGCAGTACACCATCCCCATTGACCATCTGCGGATACCGGTGTCTGCTGGGGAGGTGAACGTGTGTGGACCGTGCCGGCCGTGGTGACGCTGGCAGCGGTTCCACTGGTGGGGGATCAACGTGGTGGACGTTTCGAGTGCGACCTTGCAGCAGGCAGCGCCATGCTCCTGCGAGCCTGGACCGCGACCGGTGTCGGTCGCCGGCAGCGGCGCCAGTGCCCCCATCCCGACTCCACCAGCTCCCGGTCCGGGGACCCCGGACCCTGATGAGCCGTGCCTGCTCACGTCCCTCCAGCAGGTCTCCGACGCGCTGTCACTGCTGACGCGCTCGCTGGGCGCCCTGCTCTCCGGCGGCACAGCACCGTCGGCTGCAACCGGCCTGGACGCATCGATGCCAGCCCTCGCTCCCGGCTCGGGCCCTGCGGGCTCGACTGGACCGAGCGGGCCACGGGCTCCCCTGCAGCCCGTGGCTCCCACGCTCGCGCCTGCCCCGATGCCCGGGCCCAGCAGGACACCGGCCACGGGCCCGACCCCGCTTCCTGCACAGCCGGCGATCGCGGGAGCCGGTGCAGCCCCGACATCCGGGCTGGACGTCGCCAGCGACGCCTCGGCCGCTGACGCCCAGCTGTTCGAGCGGCTCGTTGCGACGCTCATGCGGACGCCATCCGGTCGGCAGGTCATGCAGGCCCTGCAGCAGACCGACGTCAAGGTCACCTTCGCCAGCGATGCCCAGATGCGGGCAGAGATGGGTGAGCCAGGACAGGTGGCCCTCGGGATCTACGACGTCAGGCGCAACTCGATCATCCTCCACCGGGACCTTGCGATGCAGGATGCCTCCCGGGGAGCCAGCATCCTTGCCCACGAGGGCCTGCACGCGCTCGATGCGGCCCGGGGCGTCGAGGAGCTCTGGCACCAGCAGGCCGTCGCTGCAGCCAACCGATCATCTGATCCACAGGCGACCTTCGATCGCGCATCGTTCCTGCAGATGCTCATTGCCGAGACGGGCGCGTGGATGGTCGAGGGCCAGGTGCTCCGCGAGCTCGGCGCCAGCATCCCTGCGGGCCACCACGCCTTCAACCCGGACGGCTCCCAGCGCTCCTACGAGGAGGTCTGGCAGGCCTTCTTGGCTCAAATGGACCACATGGTGGGCAACCTGGTGGGGCACGTGATGGACACCATCGACGACCGCTACACCATCGCGCCGGTGCCGCTGCTCAGCGCCCTCATCGACGGCGCCATCTCGTCGCGTCGAGACATGACCGCCGGCGGCGCCCGTTTTCGCACCTTTGGCATGCTGATCGAGAGCGCCGGCCACACCATCGACTCGCTGACGGCCATCAAAAAGGTGATCTTTGAGGACCAGGCGGCGACGATGGCCGAGCTGTGCGACGCCCTCGACGCCGATTTCTGCGGCTATGAGGGGCTGCGGGCCAAGCTGTTGGCCGCGCCCAAGTATGGCAACGATGATCCCTACGCCGACGCCGTGGGCCAGACGCTGATCGACGCCTTTGTGGCCACGGTGGCGCGCCACGCCAAGGCGCACGCCGAGCGCCAGGATACGGCGCGCATGCTCTTTGCGCCGGGAGTGGCTACCTTCTCCTGCTACATCGGCATCGGCGAGGCGCTGGGCGCGTCGCCCGATGGACGCCTATCGGGCCAGCCGGTGTC
>SKUG01000135.1 GCA_007122215.1 Thermoleophilia bacterium
CGTGCTGCGCCGCCACCCGGAGTTCCTCGAGATCGACGACCTGCTGGTGCTGCGCCCGGGCATGGGATACGGCACGCGCCTGCTGTGGTCGGCGATCGCCTATGCCGAGGCATGGCGGCGTCCACGGGTGACGGTCGACATCTACCCGGGGCATGAGCGCACCGACATGTTCCTGCGGCGAAACGGCTTCTTCCGCACGGGGCGGTCCACCAACGACCTCGGCCAGCCGATGGACCACTACGAGCACGTGCTCGCCACGCCGTGAGGGAGCTGCTGCGCAGCGGCATCGCACGCGGCTTCGACGTTCGGCGAGGCGACAACGTGGCCGCGCTCGTGCTGGTGCTGGGCGCTGCGATCGCCTGGGCTGCCCTCTCCACGGGAGCCGGTGCGGCGTGGATGGAGGTGGTGCTCGGATCCGGCAGCTTCGCGCTCTCGGTGCTCCTGGCCTGGGCGATCGGGCGCGAGCTGGACCCGGAGCGGCCCGCAACCGCCCTCGGCGCAGCCCTCCTGCTCGTGGCCATCACGGGGATCATGGCGCTCGCTGCAACGGCTCCCGGGCCGCTGCTGGCCGCCAGCTTCCTGCTGCTGGTCGCGACGCGGGTCGCGGCGGGGACGACCGGACGCGAGCCGGGACTGCTCGATGCCGTGCTCGTGGCGGGGCTCGTCGTCCTGGCCGTCGGCACACCTGCCGGGCTTGCAGCTGCAGCGATGCTCCCGGTGGGGCTGCTCCTGGCCCGGATGCGCGGTCGCCGGGTGCGGCTGCCCCTGCTGGGGCTGGTGCTGGCCAGCGGCGTGGTCGGGGTCGTCCTCCAGCGCCCCGAGGTGCCCGGCGCGGGGCCGCTGGGGCTGGCGGCGGCGGTGCTGCTGCTGGCCGTCCTGCTGGCCTGGGGCATGCTGGGCGCTGCCGTGCACGACTCGCGCCCGTCGCTGCGCAGGTGGCTTGCGTCTCCGGCCGGGGTGCCCACCGACGCCGGTGAACCGCTCCCGCGCTGGCAGGTCGTGGCGGGGCGCATCACCTGCGGGGCAGGCCTCGTGGCAGCGGCAGCCATGGCACCGTCTGTCCTCGAGGACCTGCTGCCCGCATGGTGTGCGTTCGTGGTCGTAGCGGGCGCCGGCCTGGCAACGGCCGTTCCCGGTGCCGGATCAGTCGCCGCTGGCGACGTCGATCCTGCGTGACCGCAGCGCGGCGGGCTTGGGCACCTCCACCGTGAGCACGCCGTTGCGGAAGCTCGCGGCGATGCGCTCGACCTCCGTGCCATCGGGCAGGCGCAGGCGTCGCTCGAAGCGGCCGAACCTGCGCTCGCGACGGTAGGTGCCGGCGTCCTCGGTCGTGGCCTCGGCAACGCGCTCGCCGCGGATGGTGAGCACGCCCTCGGCAACATCGACCTCGATGTCGTCCTCGGCCATGCCGGGCAGGTCCAGGCTCACCACGAGCCCGTCGTCGCTGCCGGTCACGTCCATCGGCGGTGCCCAGGTGCTGCCGCTGGCGGTCGTGGCGGCCAGGTGCGTGCCGGCCATGGTGCCCAGCAGCTGCTCCATGTCCCGGGACAGGCCCATCAGGTCACGGCCCGGTGTCCATCGGATCATTCCCATCATCGTCCTCCTCATCGTCTGGTCGGCCGGTGCCGACGTGGTGTGCAGGCCCTTCCCGAACCTGCGTCGATGGGCATTATATATGGGATGCAGGAACATGAGTCAATGCGACTCATATAAGGATGCGGCGTGAGGAGCCCGTGCCCATGGGGAGTCCCGGTTCCGCGACCGGAGATGGAGTGCGCGGCAGCCTGGATTGCGGACCAACGACCGTGGCCCCGGCCATGACGATCAGGTCACGGCCGGGGCCACCGGCAGTCCATTCAATGCGTTGGGGCCACTCGGCCGGCCCCTGGTGGCTGCACTCAGGAGCGGTGCAGCGTCCAGACGTCCTGCCCGGGGCGGCTGCCCGGGGCCGTGCGCAGGATCTGGGACCCGTCGACGATCGCCTGGACCGGTGCATCCCCGACGAGCGGCAGGCCGTGGGTCATCGAGCCAAAGCGCAGGTTGCCGATGGCAAAGGGCACGTTGGAGGAGGCGATGACCTCGGTGTGAGGGGCCTGGCCCGGCTCGCTGGTCACCGACTGCAGCGTGGCGCTGTAGGTGCGCAGCTTCGCGATCCCGAACCCGTCCTCGACCGGCACCACCGCGAGCCCGGGCAGCGAACCGCGGGACAGCATCCGTGCCGCGTCGACCGCATCGTCGATCGAGGCAAACCCGGAGTGCTCGGGCATGGCCGGTGCGACCCGTAACTCGCGCTCGGTCCAGCGCATCAGCGCACCGCCCGGCGGCAGCGGGGCCGAGTGCACGTTGATCACCTGGCGCGCGGTGAGGTCGATGTACTGGGTGGGGGAGTGGGGGGAGATTGCATCCATGGTGCGAGGATGGTACCGCCGACCCGCCACCGCATGCGCCGGTTCCGGCCCATGCCCGAACCGACCCGTGTACGAAAGTGCACCGATGCGCTGCCGGATCGACCGCGGATCGCGAGGGGCCGGGGTGCCGGGGGCGCTGGTCGGGGCCCGTGCGCTTGATCCGTGTACGAAAGTGCACCGATGCGCTGCCGGATCGACCGCGGATCGGGCTGCGGCGGTTGGCCAGGTGGCAGGTGCGGGTGTGGGCACCCACACGCCGCTCGGGGCATCCCGGGATAATGCGGCCATGCCGGACGTCTCCATCGTCATCGTCAGCTACGCATCCCGCGGTCTGATCGACCGCTGCCTCGAGGCAGCGCTGCGCCGGGACGGGGACGGGCTGGAGGTGGAGGTGGTGCTGGTCGACAACGCCTCCAGCGACGGGATCGTCGAGCACGTCCGTGTGGCCTGGCCCGAGGTTCGCTGCATCCCGCTGGGCGACAACCGTGGATTCGCC
>SKUG01000195.1 GCA_007122215.1 Thermoleophilia bacterium
AGCCATGCTGCGACGGCAGCAGCGGCCGCTGCGCCGGCGATTCCCGCCGCGTACCACTCGCCGCGTCCCCGCAGCCACGCCATCGCTCCGGCGACGGCCCTGCGCGCCTGGCCGCGGTCCGGTGCGTGTGCTGGAACCGCTTCGCGGGGCGTGTCGGGCTCCGTGCTGCCACGGAGCAGCCTGACCTCGAGCGCGAGGTCGCTGACCTGGCGCTCGAGGCGAACGGTCCGCACGGCCAGCGCGGCCAGGGCCGCGCCCAGCAGCAGCGAGAGCGCATGTGCGGTTGCAATCGACATGGGCTGCAAGCCTACCTGCTTGATCTGGGGCTCATGCGTGGGGCACCGCGTGCCGATGCTGCCAGGGACCGGCGAGCCGTTCTGCCAGCTGCCGGCAGCCCTGCCATGACCAGACAAGCAGCGTCCCACCCGTGAACCAGCCCGACCCGCACCACCACCCAGTCCCGGCAGCACAGGACCCGGGTGCGCCCACCGCGCCTCCACAGGCTGTCCAGGGCGTGCCGCCGCAGCAGGGGATCGAGCCGGGCGCGCCTGTCGCAGCCTCGCCAGGGCTGGTCCCGAACGCGTCCCTGTCCCCTGCCACGGATGGCCCGGCCCCCGCCGCACCCGGCACGGCTGCGGGTGCTGTCCCCCCCGACCACCTGTCGGCCACCCAGCCCGTGTCTGCCACCCAGCCCACGGCTGCCGAGCAGCACACGGTGCAGCCCGTCGCGCCAGCGCCGACGGGTGAGCCAGCGCCAGAACGCGCTGCCGCCCGGCTGCTGCCTGAGACGCCCCTGATCGCCGATGCTGCGCCGGCACCGGGAAGCCCGCACGGCGAGGGGCCGGGCGAGTCGCTGGCTGCGGTAACCCGCATGGTCCTGAGCGCCATGGGCCAGGGAGCCAGCGACGTGCACATCCACGCAGGCGTGCTGCCACTGGCCCGGGTCAACGGCGCCCTCTCCCACATCCCGGGACAGGTCGCGATCGGCGAGGCGGACCTCGTCGATGCAGTCCGGCTGATGACGGCCTCCACCCCCGGCAAGTTCGAGGAGTTCCTGCGCGATGGCGAGGCGGACTTCTCCTGGACGCTCAGCGGCGTCGCCCGCTTCCGGCTCAACGTCTTCCGGGAGCGGGGATCCACGGCGCTGGCGCTGCGCGTGATCCCACGGCACGTTCCCTCGCTCGACCAGATCAACATGCCCGCCGGCATCCAGCAGCTCGCCGATGCCGAGCGCGGGCTCGTGCTGGTCACCGGGGCGACGGGCGCCGGGAAGTCCACGACCCTCGCGGCGATAATCGACCACATCAACCACACCTACCAGCGGCACATCCTCACGATCGAGGACCCGATCGAGATGCTCCACTCATCCGACCGCTCGCTGATCTCCCAGCGGGAGGTCGGGACAGACACCCCGGACTTCCACACGGCGCTGCGGCGTGCCCTGCGCCAGGACCCGGACGTCATCCTGGTCGGTGAGATCCGGGATGAGGAGACCATGCACGTCGCGCTGCGGGCAGCAGAGACCGGACACCTCGTGCTCTCGACCCTGCACACCATGAGCGCCGCAGAGACCATCACCCGCATCCTCGACCTGTTCCCGCCCGAGCAGGAGCGCCAGGCCCGGGCCATGCTGGCCGGGGCGCTGGCAGGCATCGTCTCCCAGCGGCTGGTGCGCACCGTTGACGGCGCGCGTGTCCCGGCGGTGGAGGTCCTGATCCACACCGGTCGTGTCGCACGCTGCATCGAGGACCCGTCGATGACGGGACGGCTCCATGACGTCATGCAGGAGGGCGGCTACTACGGGATGCAGACCTTCGACCAGGCGCTGCTGGCCCTGCTCGTGGACGAGCGCATCGACGTGGATGAGGCGATCCGCCATGCCAACACCCCCCAGAACTTCCGGCTCATGATGGAGGCAGCCGGGCTCGGCCCGGACGGCAAGCTGACCGAGCAGGCTGCGGCGGCCCGCGAGCGCGAGAGCCGGCTGGCCCGCGGCGAGGATGCCACCACCGCACCGGCGACGCCGCCACCACTTCCCGGAGCTCCGCCGGCTGGCCCGGCCCCGGGCAGCGCGCCGGACATGCCCCTGGCAGGCTGACAGCCCGGCCATGTCGCGGCCCGCAGCGGCCATCTCCCCCATCCAGGCGTGACGCGCCCGCCGGCTCGGCGTAGGTTGATGTGTCCACGGGATACAGGAGCGCCCACCTGCAGGTGGGTCGAGGGAAGTGACGAGGGACAGATGCAGATCCAGCCAGCAGCACCAGCCGCAGCCCCACAGGCGGTAGCCGCGGCGCCGGCCACCACGGACGACGTGACGGTGGCGCATGTCGGCCGCGTGGGCGCCCGCCCCAGCGAGCCGATGGTGTCACGCGACCTCGAGCAGCGTTCCCTGGACAACATCCAGCGCGTGATCGGCCGCACCCGCGACTTCTTCTCCCAGTACGGCATCGGCGAGGACCGCGGCAACGGCCCGGTCAAGGTCGCGCAGGACTTCTCGTTCCCCAACGCCGCCTACATCAAGATGGAGCCGGCCACCGTCGGTGCCCGCCAGGCCCGCGAGGGTGTCGAGATGCTGCTCTTTGGCGTCGCACCCGAGACCGGCCTGCCGTTCGGCCTCGACGATGACGTGGTCGTGCATGAGTACGCCCACCGCGTGATCAACAACATCGTCGACCTGCACCAGCCCGGCCAGCCCGGCACGGTCGGCGAGCACCTCGCCGACGTCGTGGCGGCTGTCCTCGACGACACGGATCCGTGGACGATCGGCGAGCGGGTGGTGCCCGGTGGCATGCGCTCGATGAGCGAGCCCGACAACCCGCGCTTCGACCACGTCGACCGTCACGGCCGCGCCCGCCCGATGCCCGGCCACATGGCCGACTTCGTGCGCACCTCCAAGGACAACG
>SKUG01000049.1 GCA_007122215.1 Thermoleophilia bacterium
ACCATCGGCAACGCCGTGGGCTACCACCCCAACCACCTGATCGGGGTGGCGCCGGATGCCGAGTTCGTGGCCGTACGCGGGCTCGGGCAGACGGGAACGCTCTTCTCGATGATGTCGGCCATGGAGTGGATGCTGGCGCCCACCGACCTCGACGGATCCTCCCCCCGCCCGGACCTCGCACCGGACATCGTCACGAACTCCTGGGGCGGTGCCGCCCAGAACATCCCCTTCCTCTGGTACCAGCTGCGCAACTGGCGCCGCGCCGGCATCCTCCCGGTGTTCGCCTCGGGCAACACGGGACGCCCCGGGGCGGGCGTGGGATCGGTGGTCGCCCCCGGGCTCTACCCGGAGACCATCACCGTCGGCGCATCCGAGCCCGACGGCTCGCGGGCGGCGTTCTCGAACCGCGGACCCAGCAGCTACGCGCGGGACGTCAAGCCCGAGGTCGTGGCGCCGGGCACCAACGTCTACTCGGCATGGACCAACGGCACCTTCCGCGACACCTTCGTGATCGATGGCGAGGCCTACCCGGCCAGCGGGACATCGATGGCAACCCCGCACGTGGCCGGCGCGATCGCCCTCTACCTGCAGGCCCACCCCACCGCGACCTACGACGAGGTCCTGCAGGCGCTGACCTCCACCGCGACCGACCCGGCAGGACGGAACGAGGACACCGGCTATGGCCGGGTCCAGGTCGACCGGCTGGTCGGCAGCGTCGCTGACGATGCGCGCCGAACCGACCCCGAGCGGGTGGCGGAGCTGCTGGCCGCATGGGATCGTGCAGAGGTCTTCCGCCGGGATGCCGCGGCGTCTGGTTCCGCTGCTAGCGAGGGGACGGCTGCTGCGAGTCCTTCGCCTGCCGGACCCGACCGAAGTAGTCGGCCTCAGCCGACGGCCTGATCGCGACCTGCTCCGGGTCCGCGGCCGGTGGGTCCCCTGCCTCCTTCGGCGTGAGCGCCGGTGGCGGGATGCGTCCGGTGTTGTACTGCGAGTGCTGGACCAGCGACATCGACGGCAGCCCGAGGGGCCGCGTCAACGCGAATCCGATCGCGAAGATGAGCAGCACCGGCATGAGCTGCGGCAGCAGCGCCAGCCAGCCGATGCCGTCGCCGTGGGAGCGAACCGACCGGGACAGCACCCGCTGGGCGTGCTCGGGGCTCGCAGCCCGGGACTGGAGCTGCTGGGGGCCGGAGGGGGCCTCGTAGCGGCCGGGCTCGCGCGGCTCGGAGATCGTGACGGCACCCGCGCCCGACGGTGCTGCCAGGGCTGCCAGCATGGTCACCAGCGTGACCAGGGCGCAGGCCAGCGCGGCCGGCAACCGGTGGCGCCAGGACGACGGTGCCCCGCGGCGTTCCCTGCAGTGGACGGCGTGAACGTTCACCCCGAGCATATCGGCGATCCTGCAGGCATCCATGAGCGTTTTGTATGCCTTTTGGCGCAATCTGCCAGCAAACCGTCGGACAACCGTCGCTCAGTCCGGCAGGCGCGCCACGAGGCAGCGCTCGATCCCCTGCAGGTCGCTCCGCACGTCCTGCACGATGAACCCTGCAGCCTCGGCGATCGCGGCCACTCCGGCCGCCTGGCCCTGGCCGAGCTCGAGCGCGAAGCGCCCGCCTGGCAGGAGCGCACCCGCCGCCTGCGTGGCGAGCCGCTCGATCAGCCCCAGCCCCGACTCTCCCGGGCCGAAGAGCGCCAGGTGTGGCTCGTGCCCCACGACGTCGGGCATCAGGGCAGGTGCGGCGTCCCGTGCGATGTAGGGCAGGTTGCTGACGATCACGTCCCAGCGCTCGCCGGGGACGGCATCCAGCAGGTCGCCCTCGTGCAGGATCGGCGAGAGCCCGCAGCGCCGGGCGTTCTCCTCGACGACGTCGAGGGCGTCCCGTGAGATGTCGGCGCCATGGACCTCGCAGCTGCCCGGACGGGCCTCGTCGAGGATCGCGAGCGCCACGGCCCCGGAGCCGGCACCCACGTCGAGCACCCGGGCGGGCGGTGCGTCCTGCGGCCGCGCGGCGATCCACTCCAGCGCGGCCTCGACCAGCAGCTCCGTCTCCGGTCGGGGGATCAGCACGCGCCGATCGACCGTCAGGTCGAGGTTGCGAAACGCCTGCCGACCGGTGATGTAGGCAACCGGCTCGAATGCCTCCCGGCGGGCGACCAGCTCGTCGAGGCCGCGGGCCTGGGCCGGGGAGAGCACCGTGTCGTCGTGGGCCAGGAGCCAGGTCCGCTCGCGGCCGAGGAGGTGGGCGAGCAGCAGCTCGGCATCGAGCCGGGCCGTCTCGATGCCGGCCGCAGCGAGCCGCTCACGCGCTGCAGGCAGCACCTGCTGGATCGTCGGCTGCTCATGCACGGGCACTGGCCACTCCCGCCTCGAGCCGCTGGCGGCGGTCATCGGCCGTGAGCGCATCGATCAGGTCCTCGAGCTCGCCGCTGCCGACGACGCGGTCGAGGTTGCGCGTGGTGAGCCCGATCCGGTGGTCGGTGATCCGGTTGTCGGGATAGTTGTAGGTGCGGATCTTCTCTGCCCGGTCGCCCGTGCCGATGGCCGCGCGGCGCTGCGCGTCGATCCCCTCCTGCTGGCGGGCGAGCTCGAGCTCGTAGAGCCGGGCGCGCAGCACGCGTAGCGCCTGCTCCTTGTTCTGCAGCTGGGACTTCTCGTTCTGGCAGGTGACGATGATCCCGGTGGGCTCGTGGGTGAGGCGGATCGCCGAGTCGGTGGTGTTGACCGACTGGCCGCCGGGGCCGCTGGAGCGGTAGGTGTCGACGCGCACGTCGTTCATGTCGAGCTCGACGTCCACGGGGTCGACGTCGGGCCGCACGACCACCGTCGCGGTCGAGGTGTGGATGCGGCCCTGCGACTCGGTCTGCGGCACCCGCTGGACGCGATGCACGCCGCTCTCGTAC
>SKUG01000106.1 GCA_007122215.1 Thermoleophilia bacterium
GACGGCGCGGTGGATCGGCATCCGCACGCCGAGCACGAGCAGCGGCACGATCACGAAGCCCCCGCCGATCCCGAAGAAGCCGGTCATCAGGCCCACGGCAAGGCCCACCGGGGCGATGCGGGTCAGGAGGTCACGGCCCCGGCAGCTGCACTGGGGCCGCGATGGCTCGCTCGGCGGACGCCAGGTGCTGCGGGCCGCCAGCAGCATCGCGATGCCAAAGAGCGCGAGCAGCAGCCGTCCGTCGACCAGCTGGCTGAGCCAGCTGCCCAGGCCTGCAGCCAGCGCACCGAAGGCCGCCACGGTACCGGCCACGGCCCAGTCGACCTGCCGGCGCCGCAGGTGCCCCACGGCGCCGAGCGCTGCGGCCGATGCCACCACGACCAGCGAGGTGCTGGTGGCCTCCTTGGGTGCCAGCCCGGCCAGGTAGACCAGGGCCGGCACGGCCAGCACCGAGCCGCCAGCGCCGATCAGGCCGAGGCTCGCCCCGATGACGAGCCCGGCAGCGATCCATGTGGGATCGGGCATCAGGCGACGGTCGCGCGCTTGGGACGCATCGGGTGTCCGGCGCGCTGCCAGGCGAGCATCCCGCCCTTGACGTTGACCGTCTGCAGCCCGGCCTTGTTGAGGGCACGCACGGCCTGTGCCGAGCGGTTGCCGGAACGGCAGATCACGTGGACGGGCGCGTCGGTCGGCAGCTCCCCGATGCGCTGGGCGAGCGAGCCGAGCGGGATGTTGCGCGATGCCTTGACGTGCCCGGCGCGGTACTCGTCGGGCTCGCGGACGTCCACCAGCAGCGGCGCGGTGCCCGTCAGGTGCTGGGCGGCGACGGTGTCGACGTCGACCTCGGGCAGTGGCGTGAAGAGTCGGAACATGTCAGGTCCTTGCTGTCAGTGTCGGGTGGTGATGGTGCAGCCGTCGGCTGCCTGGCCGGTGGCGTGACGGCTCACGCCGGTGCTGCGGTGCGCAGCTCGATCCCGTGTGCAGGCAGGTCGAGCACCCCGCCGCCATCGACGTGGAGGGCGTTGGTGATCCCTGCCTGCTGGAGCATCGACACCGCCTGGGCGGCACGTGCGCCGGACATGCAGATCACCGCCACCTCCTCGCCGAGGTCGGCAACGCTGGCTGCCACCTCGCCGGTGAGGTCGTAGAAGGGGATGTTGGTCGAGCCGGGAACGTGGCCCCGTGCGAACTCATCCGGGTCACGGACGTCGAGCACGGCGACGGTACCCGCACCGAGGCGGGTGGCCAGCTCGGAGACCCCGAGGATCCGCGAGCTCGTCACCGGCAGTCCGGCAGCCTGCCACGCGGGCATCCCGCCGTCGAGGATGCCGACGACGTTGTCGATGTGCACGCTCGCCAGGCGCATCGTGGCATCCGCGGCAGCGTCGGCATCCTCGGCGATGAGGATGATCCGGTCATCGGTGGAGAGCTGCCATGAGGCACGGGTTCCGAACCCGCCGTCTGCGACGGGCACGCTCACCGACCGCGCGACGTGGGCCTCGTCGAAGGCGGCGCCAGCACGGGTGTCGAGGATGACCACGCCGCTGCGCTGGGCCTCGAGCACCTCGTATGGCGACATCGCCCGCGGCTCGGGCATGGCTGCGTGCAGCGGGCCCTGGTTGCGCGCCACGATGTGCTCGAAGTTCGGCGGCTTGGGCTTGAGCCCCTCGAGCAGTGCGGCCTCGAGCTCGGCCGGGTCGGCCATGCCGAGCATCGGGTTGGCGGCCTGCTCGAATCCCAGCGTCGAGGATGGCTTGCCCGACAGGCGCGCGCTGCCACAGAGCGACCCACCGAGGTGCCCGGGCCAGACCTCCGCGTGCGCCGGAAGCTCGGTGGTCAGGCGCTGGATCGAGGCATGCAGGCCCACGGCCCCCTCCTCGGCCTCGACGGCGAGGTCCGGGCGGGCGATGTCCCCGACCAGCAGGGAGTCGCCGGTCAGGAGCGCCCACGGCTCGGGGGAGCGGACGGTGTCGATGACCGCGAACGCGACGTGCTCGGGGCGGTGCCCCGGGGTGGCGATGACGCGCAGCACGACGTTGCCGATGTGGACCTCGTCCCCGTCGACGAGGGGCTCGTGCGGGTAGTCGACCTCGCCCGCAGCCGGCACGTGGATACGTACCCCGACGGCCTCCGCGAGGCGGCCGTGGCCGGAGACGTGGTCGGCGTGGTTGTGGGTCTCGAGCACGTCGGTGATGGTGAGCCCGTGCTCGGCGGCAAGGTCGAGGTAGGGCTGGATGTCGAGCTGGGGGTCGACGATGGCGGCCTGTCCGGAGCAGGCGATCAGGTACGACGCGCAGCCGAGGTCCTCGTTGATGATCTGGCGGAACAGCATGTCAGGCCTCCCTGTGGGCCGGGTGGTGGGTGGGTGTCGCCGGGCCGGTGAGCTCGGCGAGGGCTGCGAACCTGTCGTGGACCGAGCCACAGACCTGCTCACACATCTCGTAGACGGACGGGTCGCGCACGGCGTGGATGATGGCGGTACCCGAGCGCGATCGGCTGAGGATCCCGGCATCGACGAGCGTCGCCAGGTGGCGTGAGACGTTCTGGGGGGTGGTGCCGACCACCGCTGCCAGCTCCTGCACGCTCGCGGGGCCGTCGCGCAGCGCATCGAGGATGCGGATGCGGGTGGGCTCGGCGAGCGCCCGGAAGCGGATCGAGATCAGCTCCGCGAGCGGCGCAGGCAGGGGGTGCGGCAGGTCAGCCATGCTCCCCCTCCGCAACTCTGAAAGTGATCACGTTCATGGTTTCAGTATAGCAGGGATCCCCGACGCTGGGAACCGTGCGGCCTCCCACCGCGTCGACTCCTTGCGCATGCAGGTACTTTCCGGCGCGTCGAGTTGGCACTTCCCTGAGCGCGTCGCTACGCTTCACC
>SKUG01000222.1 GCA_007122215.1 Thermoleophilia bacterium
CGCCAACGACCAGGCGCTGCGGGTGGTGACCTTCCGCATGGACCCATCCGGCACCATCGACCCGGACTCCGAGCAGCCCTTCTGGTCCCTGCGCCAGCGTCACCCCACCCACAACGGTGGGCACCTCCTCGTCGGCCCGGACCGGCGCCTCTACCTCGGCCTCGGCGATGGTGGCCTGCCCCGCGATCCGTACCGGCACGGCCAGAACGTGCGCACCCGCTACTCGCAGCTGGTGGCCTTCGACCTCGACGCAGGCGACTCCCGCAGGATGCGCAGCCCACAGACCGTGGCGATCGGCCTGCGCAACCCGTGGCGGATGGACTTCGATGCCGAGACCCGTGACCTCTGGATCTCCGACGTGGGCCAGGAGGACATCGAGGAGGTCAACATGGTGCCCTTCCGGCAGGTCGAGCGCGCAACCGCGGCGCGGCCGCTCAACTTCGGCTGGTCGCTGCGGGAGGGCAGGCGGCGCTTCAACACCGACCACGACAAGGGCCCGGGGCGGCTCCTGCCACCGCTCTACCAGTACACCCACGACGAGGGCTGCTCGGTGACCGGTGGTGCGGTCTACCGCGGGCAGGACCAGCCGGCACTGCAGGGCTGGTACGTGTTCGCGGACTTCTGCCGCAGCTGGCTGCGGGCGGTGCGTCCGGCCGACACCGATGCCGGCTACGAGCTCGTGGAGGGCACCGCCACCGGTGCCATCACGAGCTTCGGGGTCGATCGCCGCGGCGAGCTGCACGCGGTCAGCTACGACGGCCAGCTGCTGCGGATCCGCGGGCGCTAGGGCGCGGCAGCGGGGGCAGGCGGCCGCCGCGCGGTGAACCGGTGCCCGGCCGCATCCGTAGGCTGCTGGCATGGGATTCACCTCGTACCTCGGCATCTTCGCCATCGCCTTCGTCGTCTTCCTGGTCATCGACCTGCTCTGGCTGGGGGTCATCGGCCGCGGGATCTACGTCCACTTCCTCGGGGACTTCCTCGCCGAGGACGTGCGCTGGGGCGCAGCGTTCCTGTTCTACGCGATCTTCGTGGCCGGGCTCATCTACTTCGCGATCGGCCCGGCCATCGAGGCGGGCTCGCTCGGTGATGCCGTGCTCAAGGGCGCGATCTACGGGCTGGTCACCTACGCCACCTACGAGCTCACCAACTACGCGGTGATCGAGGACTGGCCCGGCGGTATCGTGCCGATCGACATGGCCTGGGGCGTGGTGCTCGCTGCCAGCGTCTCGAGCGCGACCTACGCGACCTGGTCGCGCATCGCCTAGCGCACTACGGAGGTTCTGTCCATGACCTCTAGCAGACGCCCGTCCGCAGGCGCGCACGCGGTGCCTGCGGGCCGGCAAAGAGGTGCGTGACCCAGAGGGTTCCGCTGGAATCGTGGTAGGCCCCCACGCCGTGGAAGCGGTAGCGGCGCCGGTCCAGCAGGTTCGCACGATGCGATCGTGAGCGCAGGAAGATCCTCGTGAGCTGGCGGGCCTGGGCGCGCTCGGGACGGTCGCGGGCCTCCTGCAGCGAGCCGACGTTCTCCCCGAGGTGGCTCGAGCGCCGGACCCGCTGGCGCATCGTGCGGATGGGCTGGTGCCGAAGCTGCTGGCGTCGTCTCATCTGGTGGGAGTGGTGACGGGCCACCCGGGTCAGGTGCGGACTCGTGCGCAGCGCGCGCACGCCGCGGGCGGTGCGCTGGCGGTTGACCTCATCGAGCAGTGCGCGCTCAACGGCCGTGGGCGTGCAGGCAGCAGCGGTGCCCGGCGCGGCGAGCCCGACCGTTGCGACCGTGAGGATGCCGACCAGCGCGAGGGCTGTCCGGCCAAAGACCAGGGAAGATTCCATGCCGCAACCGTACCCTGCCCGGCCACTGCACGGCAAGGGAGCCTGCGGGACGCAGCGCCGGGGCCATCGCCGCGGCCACTGCTACGATGCCGACATGGACTCCGACGCACCACCGCCCGAGACCATCGCCTATGCCGCAGGCAGCTGCAACATCGATCCCGTCGGTCGGCAGCGGCGGCGCCTCGTCGGACACCTCGGAGCGATCGGGGCGATCACAGCCGCAGCGGCGGTCGTGGGCCTTGGGATGCACTGGGCCTGGAGCCTGCTCGTGCTGCCCATCGCCACGGGCAGCGCCCTCGGCTACCTGCAGGCCCGCCGCGGCTTCTGCGTGGCATTCGCGCTACATGGCGTCGAGGCCTCCGGCGCTGCCGATGACATTCGCCCGGTGGCCGACCCGGCCGATCGTGCGCGGGACCGGGCACTGATGCGCACGCTGCTCCTGCAGGCCGTCGTGCTCGGCGGGACAGCCACGGCGCTGGTGGCGTTCGTCGCCTCCGATGCATGCCCGTGCGGGTGATGGTCTGCCGAGGGTCCTGGAGCCAGCTGCTGGCCGCCAGCCTCGCGGCCACGCACGACCATGCCAGGTCCCCTAGGGTATGAAGCAGGCAACCTGCACGGGCGGAGTACGAATGCGACACATGACACGACGGATGCGGATCCTGGCAGCATCGATGGCGCTGCTGCTCGTGACGGCTGGCCTGGCAGTGGCGGGCGAGTTGCCCGCGCGCGCGCAGGATGCGGTCGCCGATGCGGCCGGCATGGTGGGGCTCACCCTGCCCCGCAGCGAGCCGGCGCCCCTCTCCGACCCCGTGCAGGACGAGGCCAGCGACGATGCTGCGGGCTCCGATGCCGGTGGTGGAACCAGCCCGGTTGCCGAGGACGAGGCAGCTCCCGAGGGCCCCGCCGGTGACACGGCCAGGCATGGATCAGAGGTGTCGAAGGTTGCCCGCGACCGGGACGGCAGCGGCTCGGGTCGCGAGCATGGCGCCCGCGTCTCGGAGGCTGCACGGGCACGGGGCGAGCAGCAGCTTCGAGAC
>SKUG01000151.1 GCA_007122215.1 Thermoleophilia bacterium
GCCTGCAGGAGCCGGTCCCGGTCCTCGACGCTCAGCTTGCCATCCGCCAGGACGTCCTCGAGCACGGCGCGCTGCGCATCATCGGCGGCAGCGAAGATGGCGGCCCGCTCCTCCTCGCTGATCTCACCGTCGGCCATGGCCTCCTCGACCAGCCGGTCCAGCTCGCTGGGGCCGCGGTTGCGGGCCTGGTCGAGCGCCTCGCTGTCCGCAGCACGCGATGCCTCGATGATCGCTGCGAACTCGTCCTCGGTGATCTCTCCGTCGGCCAGTGCCTCCTCGATGAGGTCCGCGACCGATGCGCGCGCGGCGCCCCTGATCGCATCCGCCTCGGCTGCGCTGATCACGCCGTCGCCCATCGCCGCGCGAATGATCGACTCCAGTCGACCACCCGAGTTGACGACCAGCCGCTCCATCAGGTCGAACGCGTCCTCGTCGCCATCCTCCTCGAGCCACGGGTTGCGCACCGCCGTGGTGATCAGGGCCGCGATGATCGTCTCCATCGACCCGCGGAAGTCGTCCCGCACGTCGTCCTCGGTGATGCCCGCGGTGAAGTCCAGCGGCCCACCCGGGATGATCCGGCCGTCCGCATCGAGGCCGCGGTCGAGGTTGACCGGCTGGGGCAGCGCCCCCGGGATCCCCACTGCCGGGAAGATCTCCTCGATCCCGGCGAGTATCGACTCCTCGAGCCCGAGGTCGTTGACGCCGGCACCGGCACCGGTGATCTCCCCGGTCCCGGGGCCCGTGGCGTTCTCCAGGCCAACGGGCTCGTTGTTGTCGTTGTTGTTGTCGTTGTTGTTGTTCTCCGGTGGGGGCAGGGTCGCGGCGATCGCCTCGTCCTCGGCCCGCACGATGTCGATGATGCTGGCGGCGTTGCGCGTGGCATCGTCCAGGAAGCGCCCGTTGCGCATCGCGAACTTGTTCGACTGGCGCAGCGCCTCGAGGCCCCCCTCGAGGGCATCGCCGCTGAGCAGCGCGTCACGGAGCGCGGCGGCGCGCTCCGGGCTGGCGCTGCGATCGTTCTCCGGCAGCCCGATGATCGAGTTGATCCGCGGGTTCGTGAAGGAGCTCTCGTCCTGGCCGTTGTGCTGGTGGCCCGCCATCATCAGCTGGATCACGGGAATGCCCGTGCGCTGCTCGACCTTGGCACCAAGGCGGTAGACGGCGGACTCGTCGGCGTTGAAGCCGGTGGTGCCGTTCTGGTTGTTCACGCCGTTCAGGCGCCCTGCTCCGGAGACCGCGTCGTCGCCGGACAGGATCACGGCGGTCTTGAAGTCGAGGCCCGCCTCGGTCAGCCCCTGGAAGATCTCCCAGCTGGCCTGGGCGTGGTGCATGCGCGCCCAGTCCTGGTTGGTGGCATCCTTGGGATCGTGGATGAGGTGGCGGGCATCGACGTTCGTGCCCGGGATGGTCATCGGGACCTGCGAGATGTCAACTCCGTCGACGGCGGGGTCGGCAGTCTGCACGAGGCCCATGATGTATGCCGCAGCGCCCAGCACCGTGCCGCGTCCTGCATCCTGGTTGGCGACCAGGCCGGCGTACACCTCCGGGGCGTAGACGGCGAGGTAGCCGGCTGCGTTGTACATCTGGGTGTGCTGGTTGTAGGTCAGCGTCTCCCCGGTGTCTGGGTCGGCTGCCAGCAGGCCCAGGGTGTTCGAGTAGTTCGCGTCGGTGACCGAGTAGTTGTTCTGCTCCTTGTCACCATCGTTCTGCTGGCGCCCCGAGAGGCCGAAGTAGCCGTCGCCGTCAGGGATCACCAGGGTGTCTGCCTCACCGTCACCCACGAACGGGCCCACCGAGCCCTGCAGGAACCGTGGGTCACCGTAGGCCGGTGGCTGGGGCTCGATGTGGTGGTGGTCGTGGCCACCTCCGTACCCGCCACCATGGGCATGTCCGGCATCAGCGTAGCCCAGCAGTGGCCCGGCACCCAGGATGTCCATCGACCCGCCCGGGGCAGCGCCCATCGGCTGCATCATGCCGGTCATGGTCGGCGTGGCCGCCGGGGCAGCGCCCATCGGCGGAGCCCCCATCGGCATGCCGACCGGCCCGTGGTCGTGCCCTGCGTGGAAGCGCACCGGCAGGTGCGTCGTCCCTGAAATGGATGCGTAGCTCACCAGCTGCATACGTACTGCCCCCAACACCGTGTCCACGGCCGGCTCGTCCCCACGTCCGGCCCCTGGATTCGTTCACGCTCCCACCATGCGACGGGATGCCGGAACCGTCAACCCCCAGTCGGGAAACGTCACGGAAACCGCACGGGAAGCGGTGGCTGAAGCGTCGTCAGGGATTCCAGGGGATGCGGCCCGTGCGCAGGAAGTCCACGGCCATCGTCATGTGCGAGGTGTAGTCGTGGGGGTCTGCGAGGAAGTTGCCGGGCAGCAGCGCGCGGATGCCGGCGATGGCCAGCCGGCCCGCCTGGGTGGGATTGGCGGCAACGGCCCGCAGGACGCTCGGCAGCCCCTGCGGCCGCCGCTGGTAGATCGACTGCATGGCATCGAGCGCCACGGTCAGGTCACCGCGGATCGGCATCGCAACGTGGTCGCCCGGGTTGTTGAGCTCGATCACCCGCTCCCCGAGCCGGGCCTGGGCTGCGGCGGTGTAGTGGTGTGCAGCGAGTGCCGGGTGGCCCATCAGGACCGCACGCTGGAAGGCACCTGCCAGCGCGGGATCGGCGATGGCCTCCCCGATTACCCATGCGCCCTGGGACTCGCCGGCCAGCAGCACGCGGTGGCCCAGGCCCCGCCGGTTGATCTCCTCGAGCACCAGTCGCAGCGTGGCGATCCCTGTGGCCACGCTCGTGCGCAGGTCCCAGCTCGCCGGATAGGCCAGGGCCACCAGGCTCGTGCCGCCAGCACCTGCCCAGGCAGC
>SKUG01000005.1 GCA_007122215.1 Thermoleophilia bacterium
ACCGGCACCGGCACCGGCACCAGCGCCGGCGCCCGCACCCGCGCCCGCTCCGGCGCCCGCACCTGCACCGGCACCGGCACCCGCACCGGAGCCGTCCCGCGCCACCTACACGGTCGCGAGCGGCGACAACCTCTGGAACATCTGGGAGAAGCGGGCCAAGCCCAACGGTGTCACATGGGCCCAGTTCCTGCAGCTCAACAGCCACTTCACCAACGTCAACCTGATCCGTCCAGGTGACACCGTCTACCTCTCCTGACGCTGGTGACCCTGCACGGGCTGCGCGACCGGCACTGTTAGCATGCCAGCATGCAACCACGGCACGCTCCTGGATCAGCCCCCAACCACGGCCTCGGCGCCATCCTGACCGCGGCAGTCACGCCGATGGACGGTGACGGTGTCATCGACCACCCGGGTTTCACTCGGCTGGTCGAGCACCTGGTCGATGCCGGCAGCGACGGCATCGTCGTTGCCGGAACGACCGGGGAGAGCCCGACCCTGACCGCCGCCGAGAAGCTGGACCTGGTCCGCCGGGCAGTGGACGCCGTCGGCGAGCGCGCGACCGTGGTGGCAGGCACCGGCAGCTACGACACGCGCGCCACGATCGAGCTCACGCGCCAGGCAGCCGAGGCCGGAGCCCAGGCGGCGCTGGTGGTCACCCCCTACTACAGCAAGCCGCCCCGCGCCGGCCTCGTCGCCCACTTCACCGCCATCGCGGATGCGAGCCCGATCCCAATCGTCCTCTACAACATCCCGGGACGATCGGTCATCAACCTCGACCCCGAGCTCGTGGCCGAGCTGGCCGCCCATCCGCGCATCGTGGCCATCAAGCAGGCCCAGACCGACGACCTCGACGAGACGCGGCGCATCCGCGAGCTCGCGCCCGACCTCGCCGTCTACGCCGGCAACGACGACGCGCTCCTCGACATCCTGCGGCTCGGCGGGGTCGGCGGGATCTGCGTCGCATCGCACGTCATCGGCACTGCCATGTCAGACCTGTGCTCCCTGGTGGCTGCGGGGGACGACGAGGCAGCTGCCCGCCTGGATGCCTCGCTGCGGCCGGTCTACGAGGCCATGGCCGTCACCACCAACCCGATCCCGGTCAAGGCCGCGCTCGACATCCTCGGGCTTCCCGGCGGGGGCCTGCGCCTGCCGCTGGTGCCGGCAACCAGGCAGGAACGCGACCGGATCGCGAGCGCGCTCGAGGCAGCTGGGCTCGCTGCGGGAGCCCGCTCATGAGCGCCCCGGTCCGCGTGATACCCCTTGGGGGGCTGGGAGAGGTCGGCAAGAACGTCACCGTCGTGGAGACCGCCACGACGATGGTGCTGGTCGACTGCGGGTTGACCTTTCCCCGGGAGGAGGGGATGTTCGGGGTCGACATCGTGATCCCGGACCTCTCGTACGTCGTCGAGCGGGCGGACCGGCTGGCAGCCGTGATCCTCACCCACGGCCACGAGGACCACATCGGCGCCCTGCCCTCGCTGCTGCGCCAGGTCGAGGTCCCGGAGGTGCTCGGCACCCGCTTCACGCTGGCCCTGGCCAAGAGCCGTGCCGACGAGCAGGGACTGATCGGGCGCACGTCCTGGCGCGAGGTGGACCCCGACGGGGATCCCGTCCGCGTCGGCGACATCGAGGTCGAGGGGTTCCGGGTCTCGCACTCGATCCCGGACTGCATGGGCCTCGCCCTGCACACGTCCGAGGGGACCATCGTGCACTCGGCCGACATCAAGCTCGACCCGACCCCGATGGACGGGGTCCGCACCGACCTCACGGCGCTGGTCGAGATCGCCGCCGACGGCGTGGCCCTCTACCTGGGCGACTCGACGAACGCCGACATCCCGGGGACATCCGGCTCGGAGCGCTCGGTCACGCCGCAGCTGGGATCGATCATCCAGGATGCCCCCGGCCGCGTCATCGGCTCGACCTTCTCGAGCCAGATCCACCGCATCCAGCAGTTCCTGAACATGGCACGGGCGACCGATCGCAGCGTCTGCATCCTCGGGCGCTCGATGATGCGCAACACGAACATCGCCCGAAACCTCGGCTACCTCGATGCGGATGGTGTGGACATCGTCCGGCCCCACCAGCTGGAGGAGATCCCGCCGGATCGCCAGCTGCTGCTGTCCACCGGCAGCCAGGGCGAGCCGCTGGCAGCGATGTCGCGGATTGCCGGTGGCACCCACCGCCACGTCTCACCCCTGCCGGACGACACCGTGATCTTCAGCTCCCGGACGATCCCGGGCAACGAGGTCCGCGTCCACCGGGTCGTCAACGAGCTCTCGCGCCGCGGGGCATTCATCCACCACGACCACAACTCCCGGGTCCACGTCTCCGGGCATGGCTACTCGGAGGAGCTGACCTTCGTGCTGGGGATCATCGAGCCCACCTGCTTCATGCCGATCCACGGCGAGTGGCGACACCTGCGCGCCCATGCCGGCCTCGCACTGGCAACCGGGGTCGACCCGGACAACATCCTGATGGGCGAGAACGGTCGGGTGGTCGAGCTGCGCCGCGGCGTGGCACGGCTCTCCGACGAGCGGGTGCCGGTCGGGGTGCACCTGATGGACCGCCAGAGCAACGAGGACCTCGACGATCGCGTGCTCGACGAGCGCCAGCAGCTCTCCGCGGCCGGAGTGGTCGTTGCCATCGCACGCGGCAGCGGCCACGACGTCGAGGTGGAGCTGGTCCCGCGCGGGCTGGCAACCGCGGACGCAGCGTCGGTGCTCGCGCGGGCCGTGGAGGCTGCCGAGACCTCCCTGGCCGGTGTCGGGGTGCCCAGCGAGGACCGGGTTCGCACCATCGTCGAGGACGTGATCGAGGACCAGATCGGCACCCGCCCGC
>SKUG01000139.1 GCA_007122215.1 Thermoleophilia bacterium
CCTCGTGACGGCGGTGTGGGTGGGGCGCCATGACTCGAATGCGCCGATGCGCTCGGAGTACCAGGGTGGGCCGGTGTTTGGCGGGACCTGGCCCGCGGTGATCTGGCGCAGCTTCATGGAGGGTGCCCACCGGCCGATGGCCATGCGCGAGTTCGAGCTGGAGATCCCCGAGACCGTGGAGGTCGTCGTCGACCCGGTCACCGGGCTGCTGGCATCCCAATGGTGCCGGGAGCGGGAGGTGCGCAGCTTCCCGCTGGGCAGCGAGCCGACCGAGGTCTCCCCCGGGTGCGACAGCTACCGGCAGCGGCCCGTCCCGCGCGTGGTGGGGATGCGGGAGGCCGATGCGCTTGCGCTGCTCGAGGACGACGAGTTCCTCGTGCAGGTCGTGACGGTCATCGGCACCCCCGGGCAGGCCGGAACCGTCGTCGCGACCCTGCCCGCTGCAGGAGCGATGGCGCGGCACGACGAGCCCGTGGTGATCCAGGTCGCGAGCACCGCGGTGAGCCGCGGTCGCCCCTTCGAGCCGGCCCCCCGCGAGGAGGAGCCCGAGCCCCTCGAGCCGGAGATCCCGGACGACGTCGTCGACCCCTGGGGGCCGTGAGCCCGTACCGCGCTCGGCAGCGGGCCCTACTCGACCAGACGGAAGACGATCGGCGTGGTCTGGTTCGGATCGTAGTCACCCAGCTGCATCTGGCCCGGGCTCCACGAGCTCGGCAGCACGGCATCGACCGGCACGACCCAGGCGCTGCGACCGTTGTTGGTGTGGGCCGGGTTGCCCGCCTGGTCGACCTTGCCGATGTAGACCAGCGAGTACCCGACGACCTGGAGCTGGCTCTGGCCGTTCGGCCAGTCGGTTGAGCCATTCATGTTGAGCACCACCGGGATCACCCCGACCCGCGGGGAGTCGGGCTTGACCACGATGTAGCGTCCGCTGGCGGGGTCGAGCTGGAAGACGTCATCGAAGGTGTCGGCGTTGTTGCCGATCCGGGCGTCCAGACCCTGTCTGGTGGGGCCGGACATGTTGCCGGTCTCGGTGGCGATCGTCGAGCCGATCGGAGTCGGGCAGGAGTCGATGCCCCCGTTATCGGATGTCCGGATGAACCCGCGGTAATCGTTCGCACCCGAACTGAGCGTGCACGGTGGTTCGCGCTCCAGCCGCACGGCACCGAAATTCCCGGGCCCCTGCGGATTCTGCGTCTTGATCTCCGCCAGCTGTCCGGGCTGGTACACGCCGTCCATGAGCGCCATGGGAAGGGCCTTCCCGATCCCGGGTACGCTCCGCACCGCTGCGGTGGCAGTCGCCTGCACCGTGTTGGCCTCATCGATCGAGAACAGCCCGAGCAGGCTGCTGCCGATCGTCCCCTCCACCGTCACGGTGATGCGATCCGACTGGGTGTCGGCGCTGACGAGGACGGCACCGTCCGCGTTGCGCTCCTCGGTGTAGTCGAGGGCGATGTCCTGGGCCTCGGGATGGCTGTTCGGGATCGCCTGGACGGCAGCCAGCGCGGCGGCGTCCGCGACTCCCTGCATGTCGCGTCGCTCCAGCAGCAGGCGCCCGCCCTCGATCGCGAGCCCCGCGCTCATCACGAGCACCACGAGGAAGACCGTGAACACCACGGCCGTCTGCCCGGCCTCGTCCCGGATACGCCCAGCTCCTGCCCGCGCCCGATCGGCCCATCCCGCCTCAGCCTGCATCCCCACCCCGCTACACCACCCGCATGGTTCTCGTGCTCTGCAGGTCGCCCTCGTAGACGACCATGCCGAGCACGTTGATGCTCACCGGAAAGGTTCCCGTGACCGTGATGTCCTGGCCCGGCGTGAAGGCGCCGTCCACGTTGATCGTGATGCCATCGGCAAGGCCCGGGGCAGCCTGCTCGGCAGCGGTGCGCACCGTCGCCGCCGGGTTGGCCTCGCTGGCGCTGACGATCCCGATGCGTGCGCCCTCGCTGACGGCTGCGCTGAGCTCCTGCCACTGGAAGAAGGCGATCCCGAACTGCAGGGTGCCGAGCAGGATGATCATCAGGATCGGCAGCACGAGCGCGAACTCGACCAGCGCCTGCCCGCGCTCGTCACGCGGCGAGCGCCGCTGGCGCTGCACCCGTCGTATCTCGTTCAGTGTCCGTCGCATGCCCACTCCGACGCTGGCTGCGGGCGGCCTGCGCACGCCGGCGCAGCCGTCCCGATCGCCCTATCGGCAGGTAGGACACGGATCTGGAGGGCATTCCGGTTTGCGTCCTGTAAAACCTCGCCACTGCCTCAACTTTCCGCCACCCCGTGGCGGAAAGTCGGGAAGGGTCGGGACAGGAACCCGCTGGCGGCGATCCCGAAGCGCCACGGCAGGTCGGTGGCTGCGCTGATGCCGATGCGTGGGCCGCAGGCCAGCGCATCATCTGGAACCGGGGCGGCGGGCGGCTCGACCCGGATGGCCCCGGCCGGGTCAGTGAGGTCGGCGAGGTTGTCGGCGCCATCGATGCCGAGCGCCTCGCAGAGCTTGGCCGGGCCGCTGCAGAGGTCCTGCAGCCGGGGCGCTGCCAGCCGCGCGCTGCGCCGCTGCCGCATCTGCTCGATGCCATCGAGGGGCTCAAGCGCGCGGATCAGCACGGCCGCGCCGACTCCCTCCTCCTCGGCCACGACGTTCATGCACCAGTGCATGCCGTAGGTGAAGTAGACGTACGCCCGCCCGGGCGCGGCGAAGAGCGGCTCGCAGCGTGGCGTGCGGCCTGCGTGCGCGTGGCAGGAGGGCTCGCGCTCGTGGTAGGCCTCGGTCTCGACGATCCGGCCGCTCACGCCGCGGCAGTGCAGCACGCCCCCGAGCAGGGCACGGGCG
>SKUG01000211.1 GCA_007122215.1 Thermoleophilia bacterium
GACCAGCCAAACCACGTCCGCATCGAGGAGGTCGTGCCGGCAACGCTCGCGACCACCTGGGTCAACATGTGCCCGGCAGCGGTCTACGAGATCGACCAGGACGCAGATGTCCCGGCTGGCATGGCGAAGGTCCACCTGACCCCCTCCAACTGCGTGCACTGCGGCGCGATCACCGCCAAGGGCGGGCGCCTGACGCCCCCCGAGGGCGGCAGTGGCCCCGAGAACAGCAACATGTAGGCCGCGCGCCGCTCAGGGGCGCGTGCGCGGAGCCGGCCGGGCCAGGGCCCCGGCGCTGACATCCGAGTGCCAGCATCACCCCCGGCCTGGGTGTCGCTCGACGTCGACGGGACGGAATCCCGGGACGCACCCCTAGAGCGCCGGCCCGTCGTCCGAGGGCACCAGCGCGACCGGCTCGGCGCCCGGTGGCAGCCACACGGTCACGGTCCAGTAGCCCGGATCGCCTGCCCGGCGGGCAAGCTCGGGCTCGGGCGCCGAGAACTTCCATGCGGTGACGGTGCGCTCCTGCCCGCTGGCCGTGCGGATGCGGACCGCAGGCCTCGCGAACCCGATGTCCTCCTCGGGCAGCATGCGCAGGACGTGCTGGTGCATGATCGGTTCGGGCATCTCGACCAACCTTCCGTGTCGTCGGGGCAGGCCGGTAGGCTCCTGCCATGGAGCCAGACTACCGAAGCAGCTACAAGGCAGCCGTCGAGGAGGCCCTCGCCGGGGGCATCGGCGTCTACACGGACTTCGACAAGGAGCGCCAGCAGGAGTGCTTCCGGGTGCTCTCGGTCGATCGAGACCGACTGCTGACCTTCGCGCGGCGCGAGGGGATCATGACGGGGAAGGTCGACACGCTGAAGACCCTCTCCAGCCCCAAGCCGCTGTACCAGATGGTGGCGGTCGGTGACGACACGCGCAAGGTCCGCAGCTACCTGCAGCGCGTCGCAGGATAGGTCCGCCGAAGCGGTCGTCAGCGGTCGTGCAGGTCCTGGATCCGGCGTAGCTGGCGCCGGCGACGGGCCCGCACGAGCACGGGCGGAACCAGCGCTGCCGCCAGCAGCACCCACACCCACCACGGCGGCAGCACCCAGACCCGCGGCCACGACTCCTGGACGACCAGGCCGCTGGCCGACTCGACCGTGACCTCGGGGACGTAGGTCCCCACGAGCGGCAGCTCGCGCCAGGTCACGCTGACGGTGCGCTCGCCGCCCGGGAGCAGCACCGGGCGCGGCATGTCCAGCTCCTGCGCTGCCGTGGGCCCGAAGGCCTGCAGGCCGACCTCGGCCCGGCTGACCTGCACGAGGCTCGTGCCGGAGTTCGAGATCGTGGCACTGAAGGGAAGCCTGCCGCGGGACGGGACGAACCGGGGGATGGATCCGGGGGTGACGGCCATCGCCTCGGTGAGGTCCCCCGGGACGGTGAGCAGGACCTGCACGACCAGCGATGACAACACGTTCACCCCGGAGCCGTCGGCAGATGATGCCTCGCTCTCGAGGCGAACCCCCACGGGGTAGACCCCGGCCGGCGCATCTACAGGAACCGTGAGCGTGATCCGGAAGGGCTGTCGATCCCCGGCATCCACGCTGGCAGTTGCCGGGAAGACCGTGAACCAGCGCGCGCCCGGCCCGCCGCCACTGCGGCAGGGAACCCCCAGCCCGTCATGCTCGGCGGCCGTGCAGAGCGGAACGACCTCGCTGCTCACGGTGAGGGAGCCCTCGCCGCGGTTATGCAGGACCGACTGCACGCTGGCGGCCTCTCCCGGCGGGACCGCAGGCGCGTGTCGCGCCGGCTGGACGTTGACGATGCTCGAGGCGCCGCTGGCCGCGCCCGGAGCTGCCTGCGCCACGGGTGGCAGGAGCAGGAGCCAGCACGCCAGTGCCAGCACTGCGGTGATCGTCGTCAGCGGTCGTCCACCCACGGGGGATGGGTTCCCGCTGGCAGGCGAGGCTAACCCCTGGGCAGGCGCGCCCGCGTCAGCGCACCTGCGCCTCGAAGCGCACGTCGGCCTGATAGGTGCCGGCCGGCTGGGAGGCCGATGCCTGGGCCGCAAAGTGGAACGAGCAGCGTCCCCCGCGTCCGGGCTCGGTCGTGTGGCAGGCAGCCTCGGGGGCATCGGGCACGATGTGGTGGGCTCCGGCCAGCGAGGTGGGATTGATCGTCCAGTCAGCGACGGTGTTGGGGGCCTGGGCACCCATCGAGGACATCGCGGCCAGCCGCACCCCGAACCAGGAGCTGCCTGCAGGAACGTCCGTGGCGGGGTCTGCCGGGTCGGTGGGCAGCTCGGGCAGCGACGCGGCACCGCAGGCGCCCACGACGCAGCGCATCGTGTCTGCGGTGAGGTTGTTGACGTCATCGACGAGCAGCTCCGCGCCCATCGGGTTGTTGGAGGCGAAGGTCATCGTGCAGGGAACGGCGGACTCGCGGGCCACGCCACCGGGCTCGAGGTTGGCAATCGCAGCGGAGGGGCAGTCGACCTCGAGCGTGACCTCGACGTCGACGGTGCCGAGCACGTCGGTCAGGCCCACGTCCGACGGGGTTGCCGACACCGCGGCCGGGACGACCTGCACGCCCAGCGCGGAGATCGCGAGGATCGCAGCGACGAGGACCAGCGGTATCCAGGCAAGCACGGCCGGCAGGTGCGGTGGTGGCGCTGGCATGCGTGCCCCGGCAACGGGATCCGTGGGTGTCGGGACAGGTGCGCGCATCTTCTCCGGTTATCGGCAGGATGGGCCGGGAACTTGAGCCCGCCCGCGGCTCAGTAGGTCTCGTCCCAGGCCTCGTCGTCCTCGAAGTCCTCGTCGAGGTACTGCTGCCA
>SKUG01000023.1 GCA_007122215.1 Thermoleophilia bacterium
CAGCGGCCGGGCAGCCGCCGCGGCGACCGGGTCGTGGGCCCGAACCACGGCCCCCTCGGCCAGCAGCCGGCTCGCGATGACCAGGCTCGCCGCCTCGCGCATGTCATCGGTTCCCGGCTTGAAGGCCAGGCCCAGCAGGCAGATCTCGCGCCCCTGCAGGGTGCCGCCCAGGTGCTTGTGGAGCTTGCCGACGATCCGCCGCTTCTGCAGCTCGTTGACCTCGATCACCGCGTTGAGCAGCTGGAAGTGGTAGCCGCTGTTGCCGGCGAGCTGCTTGAGCGCGGCGACATCCTTCGGGAAGCAGCTCCCACCGAAGCCGATCCCGGCCCGCAGGAACGCCGTGCCGATGCGGCGGTCGAGCCCCATCCCGTGCGCGACCTCGGTGACGTCGGCGCCGGTCTCCTCGCAGACGTTGGCGATCTCGTTGATGAAGCTGATCTTGGTCGAGAGGAACGCGTTCGAGGCGTACTTGATCATCTCGGCCGTCTCCACGCTCGTGCGCACGACCTGGGTGTCCAGGCCCGCGTGGAGCTCCTCGATCAGGTCGATCGCCACCGGGTCGTCCGAGCCGATGACGATCCGGTCGGGATGCATGAAGTCGCTGATCGCATCGCCCTCCTTGAGGAACTCGGGGTTGGACGCGTAGCGCACGTGCCCCAGCCCGCGGTCCTCGAGCAGCTCCATCATCCGCCGGCCCGTGCCCACCGGCACCGTGGACTTCATCGCCAGCACCACGTCACCGATGTCGGTCGGCAGCTCCGCCACCACCGACTGCACCCGGGACAGGTCGGCATCCCCCGAGTAGGTGCGCGGGGTGTCCACGCAGACGTAGATCAGCTCGGTCCCGTCGATCACCTCGTCGAGCTCGGTGGTGAAGGTCAGCCGCTCGGCGTTGCGTGCGACGAGCTCTGCAAGGCCGGGCTCGTAGATCGGGATCTCGCCACGCTGCAGCGCCTCGACCCGCTCGGGATTGATGTCCCGGCAGGCGACCTCGTGGCCGAGCTCGGCCATGCAGGTTGCGGTGACCAGTCCGACGTAGCCGACGCCGATGACGCCGATGCGGTGCGAAGGTTCCATGGCGACATCCTATGCCGCGCTGCGGGCACCGATCAGGATGGGGCAACGCGGGGGATCGCCCGGGCGCCCCCTGCGATCGCGAGCATCGTCTGGTTGTCGAGCTCGGCCAGCAGGGAGTTGGAGACCCAGTAGACCCCATCCGGCTCACGCCAGGCCACCATCCGCACCTTGGTGCCATCCATGTAGACCTGCAGCGTGCGCCCGCCCCGCTCGACGGTGCGGGTGGGGTTGTCGAGGATCGGCGGGTCCGTCCACGCCGTGCCCTGCAGGCCCCAGTAGTGGCCCTCCGCGGTGCGCATCGTGATCCGGTAGGCGGGCTGGCGGCCCTGCATCAGGTAGGTGCGGACCTCGCCCTGCAGCGTCGAGCTGGCCTCCCGCACGGTCGGCGCGTACATCCGCATCCGCGCCCGGCGCCGCCCGGCCTCGTACTCGGCCCGCGCGTACTCGGCATCCTCCACGACGCCCGGCTCGTCCTCCTCGGGCACGACCTGGTTGGCCGGGCGCAGGCGCTCCGACTGCGGCACCGACAGGCCCAGCCCCACCCCGGCCGCCGACTCGATGCGGCCCTCGCTGCCGACGACCACCGAGATCCGATCGACCGCCACGAGGCCCTGGCGGCTGGCCTCGACGTCCGCGCCGTCGAACTCTCCCGCCACGATCTCGGCGAACGGCTCGTCGGGCAGCGTCGCGAAGTAGACGACCGTGCGTGCGTAGTCGAAGCGGTCGGCGTTCCCCCCGACCTCGACCGCGGTGTACCCGGCACCGCGCAGCTGCTCGGCGACCTCGTCGGCCGAGTTGGCGATCCCGTTGCCGTTGTAGACCACGATCGGCACGGTGAGCGCCTCGGCTCGCACCCCGTCGACATCGCTGCCGTCGGCGTCCTCGCCGGCGGCTGCAGCCGAGTCCTCGCCGGCGGCTGCCTGCTCGCCTGCGACCTGGGCCGCGGCTGCATCCCGGGCGCTGTCGTCCGGATCGAGGAAGGCATCGACGGCACCGGCGATCTCCGCGGGCGATGCCACCACGATGCTCGCGCCGCTCGGGGCGTGCGTGCCGACCTCGCCGGTGACCTGGAAGCGGTAGATGTCGCTGGCCTCGAGCGCGATGCCAAGGCGGATGTAGTCGACGATCGTACGGATGCTGACCCGGCTCGTGCCGCCGGCCGCGATGTCGGTGTTCTCGGCCGCGACGTTGTACAGGGCCCGCGCGTTGCGCGCGAGGTCCGAGCGCGAGACCTGCCGCTTGAGCTCGGTCAGCACGAGCTGCTGGCGGGCGATGCGGTGGAAGTCGCTGTCGGTGTGCCGGTAGCGGGCAAAGTCCAGCGCGCGCCCGCCCGTGAGGCGCTGGTAGCCGGGCTGGAGGTCGATCTCGGCGTAGTTCTGGCCGCTGGAGTTGTCGTTGAAGTAGCGCCGGTCGATGTCGACGTACACGCCCCCGAGGGCATCCACGACCCCCCGGAAGCCACCCATGTCGACCGTGGTGATGAAGTGGATGTCGAGGTCGGTGAGCTGCTGGACCGTCTCGACCGCCAGCTTCGCCCCGCCCTCGGAGTAGGCCTCGTTGATCTTGCGCTCGCCCACCCCGGGGATCGGGACCCAGAGGTCCCGCGGGAAGGAGAGCATGCTGATCGAGTCCCCGACCGGATCGAGGCGCACCAGCATCAGGGTGTCGGAGCGCTCCCCGTCCTCGTAGTCCTGGCTGCGGTAGTCGGAGCCGAGCACGAGGATGTTCGCGGGCTCACCGGGCAGCGGGCGGGCGAGGTTGGTCTGCGCCGGAGCGAGCTCCGCGCTCGGGGTCAGCAGCGCGTCGAGCTCGCGGTCGACGAGCACCCACGCCGCTGCGGCGACGCCGAGCAGGCCCACGAGCGTGGTGAGCACGGCGATCCAGGCGATCCGCAGCCAGCGTCGTCCCCGCGCAGGGACCGGCCCTGCCGGTGGCACGTAGCCAGGCGCCATGGGTAGCGCGGGGCGCTCGCGTGTCGGTGGAACTGGCATCGGCGATGGTGCGGCAGCGTACCAGAGCCCCGCATCCCACGGTCCATCGTAGCGGATGCCCCCGACCCCCTCCGGACAGGCAGGGGCCGTCCCTGCCCGGACGTCAGCGCTCGCGCAGGGTCGCGACCCCGGTGGTGGCATCATGGTCGCGGTGCCGATCGAGCCCGTGGATCCGGGTCACGCCGGTCAGGTCGTCGCGACGAACGCAGACCTCCGCGATGAACTGGCGCAGCGCAGCCCGGTAGCGGCGCAGCGACTCGATCTCGACCTTCTCCTCCGGGCCATGGTGGCCGGAGCCGACCGGCCCGAACTCCACGCTGGGGATCCCCCGCTCGATGAAGTGGAAGCCATCGTTGGTGCCGTCGCGCCCGACGCACTCGACCGGGCGGCCGCTGGCCGAGTCGATCGCCCCGAGCAGCAGCTCGACGTAGGGGTTGTCGGTGGGAACCTGGATCGGAGGCCGCCGCGCGATCTCCCGGATCGAGCAGCCGCGGACGGTGGCGATCTCGGTGCGGATCCGCTCGATGTCCTGCTCGGGCAGGTGGCGGATGTCGATGTCCATGGTGCAGTGGTCGGGCACCTTGTTCAGGCGGTCCCCGGCTGCGATCCGCGAGAGGCTGACCGACGCCCGCTCGTAGAACTCCGAGGACTCCCCCACGAAGGGCAGCCGTAGCAGCTCCTCGTAGACGTCGATCGCCCGCAGGATCGCGTTGGTCCCGAGCCACGGCGTCGCGCTGTGGGCGCTGCGCCCGGCGACGTCCACCCGCAGGTCGAGCACGCCCTTGGCCTGCACCCCGACGTACATGTCGGTGGGCTCGCCACAGATCACGAAGTCGCCCAGGTGGCCACGCTCGACCAGCCGCTCGGTGCCCCACTCGTCCCGGTCGTCGTCGGCCTCCTCGTCGGGCACCACCAGCAGCCGGACCTTCACCGGCAGCCGCGACCCGAGCTCCTGCAGGTCGCTCATCACCGCCAGCATCGCTGCCGTCGCACCCTTCATGTCGTAGGCACCCCGGCCCCACAGGAAGCCGCCCTCCTGCCATGGGCTGAACTGCTCCGGGCGCCCCGGCACGACGTCGATGTGGGCGTGCAGCACGATCGTCACCGGGCCTTCCCCGACGCTGGCCGAGAGCACGGGCAGGTCGGTGTGCACGGTGAAGGTCGAGAAGTCGATCCCGCGCGACTCGAGCCATCCCTCGAGGTAGCCGACGCACTCGCGGATGCCATCGGGGTGGGACGAGTCGAAGGCGATCAGCCGCTCGGCGAGGCGCAGCTCGTCGGCCGGCCCGGCCGGGATCTCGGGAACGATGTCGTCGTCAGCGTCCAGGTCGTGGATCCTCTCACTCGAAGAAGCTGAGCTGCTGCCACGGCCGCGGCAGCCAGACGTCGTGCATGTTGGCAGATGCGGCCGTGTCGGTGTGGATGCTGCCGTTGCGACGCACCAGCTCGCCTCCGTCGACCCGCCCGCGCAGCAGCATCGCGTCGCGGGCCAGGTAGCGGTCCTCGACGGTGTTGGTGCCACGCCCGGTGTGGACGCGAAGGCGCTGCCCCGGAGCCAGCACGGTGTCCCGCAGCCCGAAGCGCTCGCCGCCCGGATAGGAGATCGACCAGCCGTGGAGGTTACGCGGGCCGCTGCAGCGGTTGCGGACCCAGACGTGCTCGGCCCGCAGCTGCGGTGCCGGTTCGGCATGGATCGTGAGGCAGGAGCCGTTGTCGTCGCGCATCAGCGACTCCACCGCGGGAGGCAGCCAGACGACCAGGAAGGTCGCGCTGAAGACCAGCAGCGTGAGCACCACCGACATCGCGACGATGTCGGCGTTCTCGGCGTTGCGCGGCTCGCCGTCTGCAGCCGTCGCTGCCTCCTCTGCCTGGTTGAGCAGCCATGCCTGGTAGAGCATCGGGATCGGCGCGACCCCAACCGCCATCGGGGCCATCAGCCAGCCGGTTGCCGATGACGGGGCCCCGTTCACCCCCTCCGCCTCGAGCAGGGCACGCAGCCGTCCCCAGGTCCGCAGCCAGTTCACCACCAGCGCTGCCGTGGCCACGATCGCCACCACGACCAGCCCCTGCACCACTCGCGGGTCGGTGGTGAACCAGGCGCTGGCCAGTGCCGCGATCGGGGCCGGGAGCACCAGCACCATCGGGAACCGGTAGCGCTGCAGGCGCTCGGGGGCGGCCGGGGCCTCCCGGGCGTAGCGCCGCAGGGCGTTGTGCACGACCTGTTGCCAGCGCAGCGGCCCGAGCACCGGGATCATGCTGATCACCAGCACCTTCCAGTAGGGGTAGCGGACGAGCGCCGGGGGGGCCTGCTCGTCGGGGTCGGGCCCCGGGACGGGCCGCAGGGAGCCGCGCGCACGCGCACCCGGCGTGCTGCTGGTCACGCCCCGTCGGGGGTCAGGCTGCATGGCGGGCTGGCTCATGGGTGCTGCGGCGGCCATCGGCACCTGCGCGCAGTTACTTGAGGCCGATGACACCCTGCCTGCCGAGACATCCCGGAGGCCACGCCCGCCGTGACGGCATGGGGTCGGCAGCCGGACGGTTCCGCTACGCGTCGTTGGTCTGTTCGACCAGCATCTCGGCGACCGACACGAGGCTCTCGGTGCGCTCGTAGCACTCCAGCTGGCGGCTCGCGCCGTTCTCCTGGGCCATGCCTGCCAGCCAGTCGAGGTACTCCGCGGATCCGAGCTCGCGCACGTGCGGCTCGACGCTGGTCAGCAGGCGCTCGATCGCGGCCCGGGTGGGGATCCGCTCGTCGGTGTCGAGGTCGATGAACTCCCCCTCGAGGCCGTAGCGCAGCGCCTGCCACTTGTTCTCGTCGATCAGCATGCGCGGATGGGTGGCCTCCGGCAGGGTGCCCTCGTCGAAGCGGCTGCCGATCCATGCGGCGAGGCCCTGCACGAGCGCTGCCAGCGCCGCGGAGTCCCGCACGCGCGTCTGCCCGTCGGCCACGCGCACCTCGATCGTGCCGAAGCGTGGGTGCATGCGCACGTCCCACCAGATGTAGGTGTAGTCCTCGATCATCCCGGTGCGCATGGCCCGCTCCATCAGCGCCGACCAGTCGTCCCACGAGGCGAACCGCTCGGGCACGCCGCTGCGCGGGAAGGAGTCGAAGACCTTGATCCTGCTGGACTGCAGCCCGGTGTGGCGGCCCTGCCAGAACGGCGAGTTCGCCGACAGCGCGAGGATGTGGGGCAGGTAGGTGCGGATGTGGTTCATCACCGCGATCGCCTTGTCGGGCGAGTCGATCCCGACGTGGACGTGGAGCCCGAAGATCAGCTCGCGCTGGGCGACCCACTTGAGCCGGGAGATGATGTCCGCGTAGCGCTGCTGCTCGGTGACCTTCTGGAACTCGTACCGCGAGAAGGGATGGGTGCCGGCGCTGCCGAGCAGGCAGTCATGCTCGTCGGCGAGCTGGTGCAGGCGGCGGCGCAGCTGGCGCAGCTCTGCCTCGGCATCGGCAACGGTCCCGCAGACACCGGTTGCCGACTCGATCACCGACTGCATCAGCTCCGGCTTGATGTTGACGAGGTCGGCCTCGGTGGCATCGCCGAGCATCTCGGCAGCCCGCGGGACGAGGTCGTACGTCTCGCGACGCATCAGCTGGAACTCCTCCTCCACGCCTACCGTGTAGGGGGCCGAGGAGCCGTAGTTGTGCTCGATCATGCGGGCAGCGCTGCCTGGGGCGGTTGACACCATCTTGAGCGATTATGCCATGCGGGCACGGCGCAGCGTGTCCTGGCTCGGGCGCGCGCCCCGGAAGTCGGGAGCCTGTCGCCGCACGGATCAGTACCAGTAGGCGTTGGCCCGACCGTTGATCCGGGTGCCCAGCGTCCGCACCCGGACGGGGTTGCCGCGGAAGACCATCGTCGTGACCTCGCTGCGCACCCGGGCACCGTTGCGGTTGCTGACCAGGGTCGCCTGGTAGCGGTGGGTCGCGCCGTTGCGCTGCACGCTTGCTGCCGGGCGGGTCCAGGTCGCAGACAGGCGGTTGCCGCCGTGGGAGCGCAGCGGCAGCCGCTGGGTGCCACCGGGGCCACGGACGACCACGAAGCTCTGCGCCACCCGGACGGGGCCCTGGGAGCGGATCTCGATGCGGAAGCGGTTGCCGCCCATGTGGCGGGAGCGGATCGAGTTGACCCGCACGCCGCTGTTGCGGAACAGCGCCGCGCCCTGGTTGGTCTCGGAGCCGTGCACGGAGGCCATGATGTCGTTCGAGATCTGGGCGATGCTCTGCTGCTGCGGCCGGGAGTTGATCACGACCGGGCGCACGGCGCTCGAGCGCTCGGCCCCGTCAGCGTCGACGTAGTCCACGCGCCAGAAGTAGGTCTTGCCGGCCTCGAGCGGGCGGGTGACGTCCCGGCCAAACTGGTCGACGCCGATCGCGAGGCTGCGGCAGGCCCAGGCCCAGCCCTGGCTCGACTGCTGTCCGTGGAATGCGCGGCAGTAGCGGATCGGGCTGGCCATGTCGCGCCGCTCGCCCACGAGGATCCAGCGGGGGCGCTCGCCCGGGCCGGGCTGCACGACGAAGGTCGGCCAGACGTTGAGGTGGTCGAGCCGCTCGTTGGCCCGTGGTGCCTCCAGCGTCATCGCACCCGCGCCCGACGGGGCCGTGACGACGAGGACGACGGCAAGCAGGACGACGAGGAAGCCCCTGATGGCGGGTGCGGTTCCTGCAGTCGAGGTGATCGTGGCGGCTCGTGGCATCTTCCAGCCCTCCCGTGGGTTGGTCTCCACCCTCCACGTCGCTCCCGGCAGGGTGTTCGTCGTCAGTGCAGGCGCCCCGAGGGCCGCAGGCGGCCACGCATCCGCCGGGGTGGGCCACCTGCAATACTCGTCCGATGCATGGCGCAGGAGCACTGGGAGCCGGAACGTCGATGGTCGCAATCTGCGCGCTCGGTGGGCTGCTCGGATCGTGGCTGGGCGGGCTCGTCGGGGCACGTACGATCGGCGTCGTCGTCGGGCTTGCCATCGGCCTGGTGCTGGCGATCGTCGGCACCTACTTCCTGTATGTTCGCCCGATGCAGCAGGCGCCACCCCCGGGTGCCGGCGGCCCGACACCTCCCCTCCCCGACGATGACGACCACCGACACGACCACGCCGGAGACGACTGAGCCCGGCCCTGCCAGCGGCGGGAGCCCGGCCCCGACGGACCTGCCGCGCTGGCTGCGCGCCACGCCGCTGCTCATCGGGCTCGCCCTCTTTCCCCTGGTCCTGCTGGCCGGGGTGCCGATCGCGGCCTGGCTCGTGGCCATGGGCACCTGGCTGGCAAACCGGGTTGCCCAGGACCTCGTGAACTCCTCGGTGATGTCGATGCCTCCCCACTTCGCCGTGGGGATCGCGGGCCTGGTGATGATGCTGCGGGTCTGGATCTCGGCGCTGGTGCTGTTCTTCGTGTCTGCACGGATCGAGGCTGGTAACATCGCGCTCGGCCTTGGCCGCCCCGACATCGGCATCCCCGCAATCATCATCTTCCTGGTGGTCCTGATGGTGGATGTCGCCGTCCGCGGCATCGGCCACCTGGTGCAGCGCTCCCGCGCAGCCCAGGAGGGTGTTTCGACGGCGGGCACGCCTGCCGCAACGACGAACGTGACGGTTGAGGAGTAGGCAGATGGTCCTGATCGATCGCAGCCACCGGGTGCTGGCCCTGGCCGTGGTGCTCGCTGCCCTGCTGGTCGTGGCGCCTGCCCCGGCCGTGGCAGCAGAGGCCGGCGGGGCGCTGGCAGTGGACCCCATCGAGGAGTTCGCGTTCCCGACGATCGGCCCGGAGCTGAAGGTCGGCCCGGTGGACATGTCGATTACCAAGCCCGTCATCTACATGTGGCTGGCGACCTTCATCGCGATCGGCTGGGCGCTCCTGATCCGCCGCAACCTGCGGCTCAAGCCAGACGGCAAGCAGACCTTCACCGAGCTCGTCTACGAGTTCGCGCACGACCAGATCGCCGGCTCGGGCCTGGGCAGGAAGACCTTCAGCCGCTACATGCCGCTCGTGGCCTCGCTGTTCGTGTTCATCTGGCTGGTGAACCTGATCTCCTTCATCCCGCTGCCGGTGTCGACCCTGCACCCGATCGACATCTGGCCCGGCGAGGCGACGTTCGAGATCCCGGGCTTCCAGCTCTACGCCGCAACCAGCAACCTCAACGTGACGCTCGCGCTCACGCTGATGGTCGTGGGGATCAGCTTCGTCGAGGGCGTGCGCCACAACGGCCCGGTCGGCTACCTCAAGTCGTGGATGCCGAGCGGCGTGCCGACCGCACTCGTGCCGGTCGTCTGGCCGCTGGAGGCGATCGGCCGCCTGCTGCGCATCGTCTCCCTCTCGGTGCGACTCTTCGCCAACATGCTGGCCGGCCACCTGCTGATCGCGATGATGCTCGGCCTGATCATCATCATGGGCGTCACCGCAGGCGCGATCACGGCCACGGTCCTGTTCGCGGTGTTCGCGGCGCTGGTGACGGTGCTGCTCGTGCGCGGACGACGCAACTTCGCGCTCTTCTTCGGGATGCTCGGCGCCACGATCCCGCTGGCGTGGCTGCTCAACGGCTTCGACCTTGCCAGCTTCCCGATCCTCGCGCTGGGCACGGTGCCGATCGCATGGGGCTTCTTCCTCTTCGAGGTCTGCCTGATCGCCACGCTCCAGGCCTACATCTTCGCGCTGCTGTCAGGCATCTACATCGGCACCGAGGCCGAGCCGGCGCACTGACACGCACGCGGACACACGATCTGCACACCAGGTTCACACCAGAAAGGACCAGACCACAATGAATGAGGCAGTCATGGGGCTCGAGGCCCTCGTCGCAGCAGAGGCCAGCATCGGACAGGCACGCGTGCTCGCGCTCGGCCTGGCAACCGGCTTCGGCGCCATCGGCCCGGGCATCGGCGTGGGCTTCCTGATCGGCAAGACCATCGAGTCGGTCGCCCGCCAGCCAGAGATGCGCCAGGACCTCACGGGCATGATGTTCCTGGGCCTGGCCCTGACCGAGGCGATCGTCTTCTTCGCCCTCCTCATGGGCTTCGTGGCATTCTTCCTCGGCACGCCGGAGTCGCTGCTGCCGTCGGCAGACGTGATCCGCGACGCGCTGGGCAGCTAGGACGCCGACGCCCACACGCACCTGACTGGTGTGAGAACGCAGAACCGCCGGGTCCCGTCCGGGGCCCGGCCGACCAAGGCCCGGACACCATGACGCCACTGCTCGCCGCAGCCGCATCGACACAGGAGACCAACCCCCTGCTCCAGGGCAGCGTGGGCCTGATGATCTGGACGGTCATCACCTTCCTGATCGCGATGGTGATGCTCAAGAGGCTCGCCTTCGGCCCGATCCAGAACGCGCTCGACAACCGTCGCCGCACGATCGTGGAGTCGGTGGAGGCTGCCGAGCGCACCAAGGGCGAGGCCGAGGAGCTGCTGGGGCAGTACACCGAGAAGCTCGACAAGGCCCGCGAGGAGGCCGAGCAGATCGTGGTCCGGGCCCGGCAGGCCGGCGACGAGCTGACCGCCCAGGTCCGCGAGGAGGCGGCCGAGCAGCGCCGCCAGGCGATCGAGCAGACCCAGCAGCAGGTGGCGGTCGAGGTCGAGAAGGCCACGGCCCAGCTCACCGCCTCGCTCGCCGAGATGACCGCACAGGCC
>SKUG01000085.1 GCA_007122215.1 Thermoleophilia bacterium
CACGGCAGCGCCCACCGGCCGGATCCCCGCGCGTTCAGCTCGCACCTGGCCTGGAGCCGTGGCGGGGCCTGCCCGCGCTCGCACCCGGTGGCGATCGCGCGGCTCATCGTGCGGGTGGACTGGCCGGTGCGCCCCCATCCGGGCTCGGTCTACCTGAGCTCGGGCACCGCGCTGACCTGGCACGCCGACTTCTGGAACACCTGGCACCAGCGCCGCCTCAACCGCCTCGTGGCACGCTGCATCAACCGCGGCAGGCACTGCGGCCACGTCGCCACGCGAGCCTGAGGATGCGCCGGCTGCCGGTAGGATCGCCGCATGGCCGACCACCCCACCCCACCTGCAGATGCCTCGACCGACGACCCGGCCGCAGCCCCGGACGGGCGACGGGTCGGCATCATTGGAGCCCCCATGGACCTGGGCGGCGCACGCCGCGGGGTGGACATGGGACCCTCCGCGATCCGCCTGAGCGGGGTGATCGAGGAGCTCAGCCGGCTCGGGCACGACGTGCGCGACTTCGGGAACGTGATCGTGCGCACCCGGGCAACGCTCGAGGAGGGCGACTCCAGCGCGCGCCACGCCCGCGAGGTGCTGCGGGCCTGCGCCTCGCTGGCGGAGATGACCGGGGAGGTGCTCGACGACGGGCGCGTGCCCGTCCACCTGGGCGGCGACCACTCCCTCTCGATCGGCTCGCTGTGGGCGATGGCCAAGCGCCACGGGCCGGGCGGGGTGATCTGGATCGATGCCCACGCCGACCTCAACACCCCCGACACGAGCCCCTCCGGCAACGTGCACGGCATGCCGCTCGCCGCGGCCCTGGGGATGTGCGCGAACTTCCCGGACTTCCGCCATGACGGCTGGCCCCAGTGCAGCGTCGACCCGCGGCATGCGGTGCTGGTGGGCATCCGCGAGCTCGACCCGGGCGAGCGACGCTACCTGCGCTCGCCGGGCGCGCCGACGGTGTTCACGATGAGCGACATCGACCATCGCGGCCTTGCCAACGTGATGGCCGAGGCGATCGCGATCGCCTCCGGCGCGGGCTTCCTGCACGTCTCGCTGGACCTCGACGTGGTCGACCCGGCCGATGCCCCAGGGGTGGGCACGCCCGTGCGGGGCGGGCTCACCTACCGGGAGGCGCACACGATGATGGAGCAGCTCTCGGACCAGCCGATCTCGAGCCTCGACGTGGTGGAGGTCAACCCGGTGCTCGACACCCACAACACCACGGGCGAGCTCGCCTGCGAGCTGGTCTGCTCGCTGCTGGGCAAGCGCATCCTCTGAGGCGCGGGGTCGACCCGGACGATGCCTGCACGGATCCACGAGCCCGACGATGCGACCATCGCCGCAGCTGCGGCGCGGCTGGCCGAGGGCGGGCTCGTCGCGCTACCCACCGAGACCGTCTACGGCCTGGGCGCCGATGCCCGCAGCGACGCAGCCGCAGCCGGCATCTACGCAGCCAAGGGACGCCCCGCCGGCAACCCCCTGATCGTCCACGTGGCGGCGGGCGCGCCACCGACCGCGTGGGTGCGCTCATGGACGCCGCAGGCAGCGCGGCTGGCCGATGCCTTCTGGCCTGGGCCCCTGACGCTCGTGCTCGCTGCCAGCGAGCACGCCTCGACGACCGTGCGGGCCGGCGGCGATACCGTGGCGCTGCGCTGTCCGGACCATCCGGTGGCCCAGCGGCTGCTGGCGGCCTTCGGGTCCGGCATCGCCGCGCCATCGGCCAACCGCTCGGGCAGCATCAGCCCGACCACCGCCGCAGCCGTCGCGACCGAGCTCGCCGGGGCGCCAGGGGAGCTGATGGTGATCGACGGTGGCCCCTGCCCGGTGGGGATCGAGTCGACGATCGTCGACGTCTCGGGCCCGGCCCCGCGGCTGCTGCGCCCGGGGACGATCACCGCCGAGGACGTTGCCGCCTGCCTGGGCACGCCACTGGAGGCGGCCGGGGCCGGCTCGCCGGCGCACCCGGGATCAGCCCCGCGCCACTACGCACCGGGCACGCCGCTCGTGCTGGCTGCACCCGACGAGCTTGCCAGCGCGGTGGCAGGCGCCCACGCCACGCGGGAGCCGTTCGTGGTGCTGGCCCGGGCCTGGCCTGCCGGGGTGCCCAGCACCGGTGGCACGCTGCTCGAGCTGCCCGGGACGTTGCCCGAGCTGGCCCGGGACATCTACCGGCTGCTGCGCGAGGCCGACGGGGCAGGTGCCGCCAGGATCGTCTGCGAGCTGCCCGAGGGGTCAGGCATCGGGATGGCGCTGCGCGACCGCCTCACCCGCGCGGCAACCCCTGCCGGCTGAGCAGGCAGGGGCATCCCCTCCGGTCAGCCGGCCAGGTCCTCGACCCGCTCGGGTCGACCGCTGCCCAGCGAGCGGTAGGCAGCGTCGACCACCGCGCTGGCATGGCACCCGTCGGCCAGCGGCACGGGGCTCGGGCCTCCGCTCGCGGCGTAGGTGAGGAAGGCGTCGACCATCTCCTCGGCGATGTCCTCGCCGAAGGGGGTGTGCAGCACGCGCCCGGCGGCATCGTCGTGGTGCACGAGGTGGCGGGCCATCGGGTCGATCCGCAGGCGCCCCTCGGTGCCCACGAGCTCGATCCACACGGTGCCCCAGGTGGGGAAGCTCGCCGGGCGCGACCAGCTGGCATCGATGCTGGCGTAGGCCCCGCCGGCAAGGTCCACGGTGACGATGGCACAGTCCTCGACCGGCAGGTCGTGCATCCGGGTGGCAGCCACGGCCTGCACCGCCTCGACCTGCTCGTCGAGCAGCCAGCACAGGCCGTCCGAGAGGTGCACGACGTGGTCCATGATCGCGCCGCC
>SKUG01000122.1 GCA_007122215.1 Thermoleophilia bacterium
CTGAACCGGCTGTCCCCGTTCCTGCAGCGCGGTGCGACGCTGGCAGTGGTGCCCGTGGCAACCCCGAACGAGGTGCTCGGGACCGTGACCCTGCTCTCGGTCGACGTGGAGGGCGCCCTGACCGACGCCAAGGTCGAGATCGCCACGGGCGTGGCCAGCCAGGCCGCACTGGCACTCGACAACGCGCGCCTCTACCAGCAGCAGAAGCACTTCGCCGAGGTCATCCAGGAGTCGCTGCTGCCCACCCGCCTGCCCCGGGTCCCGGGCCTGGAGCTGGGGGTGCTCTACCGCTCGGCCACCGGGGGAGGGGCGGAGGTCGGCGGCGACTTCTACGACTTCCTCGAGCTCGACGATGGTCGTCTTGCCGTGGTGCTGGGGGACGTCTGCGGCAAGGGGGTCGGGGCTGCGGCCGACACCGCGATGACCAAGTACACCTTCCGGGCGCTCGCACGGGAGCATCCGGCCCCGAGCGCCTTCCTCACCTATGCGAACGACGTGATCGCCGAGGAGATCGCGCTCGGCAAGTTCGTGACGCTCTTCTACGCGGTGATCGACCCGTCGGCCGGCACGCTGACCTGTGGCAGTGCAGGCCATCCCGAGCCCAAGGTGCTGCTGCCACGGGACGACTCGCCCGAGCCGCTGGTGCGCTCGATCTCCCTCGAGGGGCTCGCGCTGGGGATCATGCCCGACCAGGACTACGAGGAGGCGACGATCCCCTTCCCGGAGGGGGCGAGCCTGGTCGTCTACACCGATGGTGTCGTCGAGGCCCGCAGGGACGGCAGGCTGTATGGTCAGTACCGCCTCGAGCGGCGCCTCACCGAGGAGGGCATCGCCAGCGCGCCCCAGCTGGCCTTTGCCGTGTACCAGGACTGTGCGGCCTACGCCGAGTCAGGCCTGGGCGACGACGTTGCGATCGTCGTCGTGCAGAACGTTGGCACCGGGGAGCCCTCCGGGGCCCCACGGGTGGAGGACAGCTGATGACAGGGACGTCCATCGTGCGCGAGCAGCGCACCGTCGGCACCGACGAGGTGGCGTCGGAGGTGATTCCGCGGGGGCTCCTGCCGCTGGTGGTGCTCACCGCGGGCATGACCACGATGGGGACGCAGATGGCGGCCTCGCGGCTGCTGGCACCGTTCTTTGGCCAGTCGATCCTGGTCTGGGCGAACCTGATCGGGCTCATGCTGATCTACCTCTCGGTCGGCTACTGGTGGGGTGGGCGCCTCGCCGATCGCTGGCCCACCGCGGGAGCACTCGGCCTCGTGGCGTTCGGGGCGGCGGTGACGATCGCGATCGTGCCCTTTGCCGCAGCCCCGGTGCTCGGCATCGCCTCCGGGGGGGTCGATGCGCTCTCGGCCGGAGCGGTGCTCGGCTCGTTCGTCGGGACCCTCCTGCTGTTCGCGGTGCCCGTCACCCTGCTGGGGATGGTGCCGCCCTTTGCCATCCGGCTCGCGATGCATCGCGTGCAGGAGGCCGGTCAGGTGGCCGGCGCGCTCTACGCCCTCTCGACGGTGGGGAGCATCATCGGCACCTTCGGGTCGGTGCTCGTGCTGATCCCGATGATCGGCACGCGCCGCACGCTGCTGACGTGTGCGTTCCTGCTCTGCCTGCTGGCGACGATCGCCATGCGCCAGCGCTGGATGGGAATGGTCGCCCTGCTCGCCATCGCCGCGATGTTCGCGCTTCCGGTGGGGACCGTCCGCGCAGCCGACGGCTCCGAGGTGATCTTCGAGCAGGAGTCGCGGTACCAGTTCGTGCAGGTCACCGAGCGACCCGACGGGCGCCGGATGCTCCAGCTCAACGAGGGCTGGGCCGTCCACAGCATCTACGACCCGGAGAGCGTGGTGACCTGGGGCATCTGGGACCACTTCGTCCTGCTGCGGGGGCTCGTGCGCGATCCGGGAGTCGGTGCGGATGCTCCCGTCCGGACCGACGGTGCGGGGCAGGCGCGGCCGCTGCGGATGCTGATGGTCGGCAACGCGGGGGGATCCGCGGCGCGCGCCTACCGGGAGCTGGTGCCGGAGGTGCAGGTCGATGGCGTCGAGATCGACCCGCTCGTGACCGAGGTCGGCAGCCGCTACTTCGACATGGACGGTGACAACCTCACCGTCCACGCTGCCGATGGACGCCCCTTCCTCGCCCGCACCCCCGGGCCGTGGGAGATCATCCTGGTCGATGCCTACCGGCAGCCCTACATCCCCTTCTACCTCACGACCCGGGAGTTCTTCTCGCTGGTCGCCGAGCGGCTGGCCCCGGGGGGCGTGCTGGCCATCAACGTCGGCTCGACCCCGGGGGACGATCGCATCAGGGAAGCCATTTCCGGGACGATGCGAACCGTCTTCCCGTCGGTGTTCCACTACCGGGCCGAGTCCTTCAACGAGGTGGTGCTGGCCTTTGCCGAGCCCGTCAGCGACGCCGAGGTGCGCGAGCGCTACGCACGGTTCGTCGCACAGCTCACGGGGGGCTCGGTGCTCGAGCCCCACGAGCAGCAGCGGTTCGACCGCATCCGGGCAGGCATGGAGGTATCGCTCGAGGAGGTCGCGCGTCCGGCGCGCGGGCGTGACGTGCTGCGCGATGACCGGGCGCCGATCGAGTGGATCACCGACTCGATGATCGTCGACTTCGCCACCGAGGACGTGTCCCGACCCTGAGTGCTGCGTGCTCGCGTAGGATCCGGGACATGGACCGCGCCGACCCAGCCCGCCCCCGACCGCGACGGCGAGGGATCCTCATGCTCATGCTGGGCAGCCTGCTCTTCGTCGGGCTGCTCGCGTGGGTGCTGGCAGCACGTACGGCGCC
>SKUG01000246.1 GCA_007122215.1 Thermoleophilia bacterium
CGCCGAGCCGTGCAGCCTCGCCGGCGTAGCGTCCGCCACCGCCGGAGCAGGCCGCAATCCGCGTGATCCGCTGCGGCCGCGGGCCGAGCAGGATCGGTGCCGGGGGAGTCCCGTCGCTGGCGTCGGGGAGGGTGAGCACCTCCCGGAGCCGCTCGAGCAGGGCGTCGATCCCGATGGGGGCGTCGAGCTCGCCGACGCGTCCGACGTCCCGGCCCGGCTCGGGCGGGAAGGTCTCGCCGGTGTCGGGTGCACCCAGGCCGGCGAGCAGCAGGGCGTTGTTGCCGATCATGGGGTGGGCGTCGAGCGGCAGGTGCCAGCTGGCGAGGTTCGCATCGGCTGCCATCAGCGGGCGCAGCCGACCGGCGAGCAGCCCGTCGATCCGGTCGGTGCCGCCCCAGATCAGCCCGTGGTGGGTGAGCAGCAGGTCCGCGCCGGCCTCCAGCGCGGCGTCGACGAACGCGCGGCTGCAAGAGACCCCGCTGGCGATCCTGGTGACCTCGGCCCGGCCTGCGACCTGCAGGCCGTTGTGGCAGTAGTCGCGGAAGCTGCCCGTGCCGAGCAGCTCGTCGACGTGGGCGATGATCGCGTCTCGAGGGGCGGCGGCGGTCGACATGGCGGCGACGTTACCACAGCGTTCAGCTCCCGTTGCGCTCCCGGCACGACCGGCGTGCCCGCCTCCACGGCCTCGGCGTCAGTGTCTGCACCGTGGCCTGGCCGGCGGCAGGGACCGGGCGGGTCTGGGCATCACTGCCGCCGGCCAGCCACGAGCGATCACCATCACCTCGACCTGGGAGCCATCTCCATGAACCTCGTTGCGCTCATCGGCAACGTCGCCACCGCACCGGAGCTGCGGTACACGACCTCCGGCAAGGCCGTCTGCTCGTTTCGGATGGCGGTCAGCCGCCCCGGCGGCGACCAGGCCGACTTCGTCAGCATCACCACGTGGGAGCGCCAGGCAGAGGTCTGTGACCGCTACCTCGAGATCGGCCGGCGGGTCGGGATCGAGGGACGCCTGCACCACTCGACCTGGGAGTCGAAGGAGGGACGTCGCAGCACGGTCGAGGTGGTCGCCCACCGCGTGCAGCTGCTGGGAGCCGGCCGGCGGTCGGCTGCAGCTGCGACCTCCGGGCAGGATGGGGCGGACGTGCCGGACACCCCGAGCGCGGCGGACGTGCCGGCCGGGGACGCCCCCGGGTCGGCCTCCGAGCCCGGGCGGCAGGAGCCGGTCGGGGCTGTGGCCAGCGGGTGATGTCCCGCCGGCGGGAGCCGGTGCCAGCGATGCAGCCTGCGCGGGAATTTGCACATCCTGCCGGAAGCTGCGAGCATGTCTCCCTGTACGACGCTGCCTGGGGAGGCAGCGTGTCGCTCAGAGGGGACAGGGGGGATCGCCATGTGGGGGCGCATCCACCGAGGGGAGAACAGGCATCGGCAGGTGCGCAGCCGTAGCTTCGGCCGGCTCCGCTGCTCCCTTCGTGGTCCCGCCGAGCACACCGTGCTCGACCTCGAGGGCGAGCTCGACTTCGCAGTGGACCCCGAGTTCGCGGCGCTGGTGCGAGCGCTGCCCCAGCGGATCGTTGCGATCGACCTCAGCGAGCTGGAGTTCATCGATGCCGAGGGCGTTGCGCTGGTCACGGCGCTCGCCCGCGAGCTGGGCGAGCGCGCCGGCCTGGATGAGCCGGCGATGATCACGGGTGCCAGTGGCCCCATCGAGCGCACCTTCGACCTGGTCGAGGGTGCCTGCCTGACGCTCGCCTGATCCGGCGTCACCGCCGGCGTCAACGCCAGCGGGAAGTGGCAAGTCGGGGTGGCCGGATTCGAACCGGCGACCTCTCCGTCCCGAACGGAGCGCGCTACCTGGCTGCGCCACACCCCGCCAACGCGGCAGGTCGCTGCCGCGGGCGCGGCTGATACTACCGCAGTCCGAGCCACTCGCGCGGGCGGGCCGCCAGGCGCGACAGCAGCGAGCCCGTGCCCGATCCCGGATCCAGCTCCGGGACGTGGACCTGCCCGTCGCGCACGCGCATCGACCGCCAGGTGTCCAGGAGGTGCTCGGTGTACCCGTCCACGTCATCCACCGTCAGGGCCCTGCGGCCGTGGTTGTGGAGCTCCAGCGGCCCGATCAGCTCGGCCTCGAGGTGCCCTGCGCCCATCCGGGCCTGCCATGCCCCGAGCGAGACGGGCCGATCGGCGAGCACCGGGTCGAGCACCACCGTGCCATCCGGGGTGCGCATCGCCGGGGCGACGTGGAAGGTCCAGCGGTCGGCCAGCAGGCGGTCGCCGGCGACCTGCAGCGCGATCCCTGCCCGTGCGGCGTCCGAGGCTCCGGCAGCCTGCCAGCCCAGCCGCTCGTTGACCAGGTGTGCCCCGATCATCGCGCGACCCATGCACCAGCCGTCGTCGGTCCACACCACCGGGGCTGCCGCCACCTGCTCGCTGGCGGCGAGCACGTCCTGCCGGGACGAGACGCGAATGGGGGTGCCGTGGGGGTTGACCCCGTTCCCGGACGCGCGCACGACCGTCGCGCGCAGGCCATCGGCAGCAGCGTCGAGCCGCATGCGCGCCTGCAGCGCAGCCATCTGGTCCATCCGCATTCCCGGAAGCGCCACGTCCCATCCCTTCCACCAGCGTGTCGGCGGTTCCGGGGTAATGGTTCCAGCTGCGCGTGCCCGGGTCGCCCCGCAGGCTCAGCGCAGGCGGGCGCGGTCGAGCACCTCGACGAAGGTCGCATCCGGGACCGAGTCGTCCGGGCGCACGTCGACCGAGAGGATCTCCGGCACCGAGCCGCGCAGGTGCAGCTCGACCCCGTTGCGCACCGTCATCTCCGACAGCGGACAGCCCTGGCACTTGCCGAGCATCCGGATCACCGCGATCGAGCGGTCCTCGAGCTCCACGAGCTCGACGTCCCCGCCGTCCTCCTGGAGGGCCGGGCGGATCTCGTCGAGCGCGGCTGCCACCCGGTCGAACAGCGGCCCGGAGCGCTCGACCCAGGCGATGTCCGGGTCGGCATCGGCTGGCAGCCCCGCCTCGGGAGGCAGGTGCGTGCCGGTCTCATCCACGCCGCGGTCCATGCCACCATCCTAGCGGCACGCCAGCGGTCGGTGCGGCCGCGACCGGCCGCACGCAGGGGCCGGCCCGGCCGGGATCCCATCCGGGCCGGCATCACGCCCTCCGGGGCCCGATACGCTCGCGGCCGGACGAGTTTCCCGATCGAGGCAGGACGCCCCCATGCAGGTCACCGCAGTTCCCACCGCCGCACCCAGCCCCGCTGCCACGCCCGAGGGCCCTGCGCCGCAGGCGAACGTTCCCGTGCCCGACACCGGCATCCGCCAGGAGGTGATCTTCGGGCCCTGGGCCAACCCAGCCGCTGCCGCTGCCCTGACGATCTCCGGTCGTATGCTCGAGCAGGTCCAGCGGGGGATCGAGGCCAACTTCGACTCGATCAGCCGCGTGCGCGCCTTCAGCGGCAACCTCGTCACCAGCAACTCGATGTTCGAGGATGCCGCCGAGGCGCTGGCCACCGATGGCAACGACCTGAGCAGCCAGTTCATCCCCCTCATCGAGCGTGCCAGCGGACACGTGACCGGCGTTGCCAGCCGCCTCCAGGCCAAGGACATCATCGACACCTGGCGCGACGAGCGCGAGCACCTGCTCGACACCGTGCGCTCGGCAGCGTTGATCGCGAACACCCTCGCCGAGCAGCTCGACCCGCGCCGCTGACCCAGCTCCTGCCCTACAGGAGCATCACGAACGGGAACTCCCCGGTGCGCAGCAGCAGCTCGCGGCGTGCCAGCAGGTGCTCGACGAAGGCATCGCTCACCGTGTAGGCATCCAGCCGCCCGTACGCGCTGGTCGGAGCCACGCCCGGTGGCGGAGGCAGCGCAGCCGCCGCGCGGTGGGCGTCGCGCACGGCCTGCGGGGCCAGGCGCTCCACCGCCACCAGGGCCTGCTCGGGTGCTGCCTGGCCGAGCGTGATGCCGTTGAACATCGCGCGTGACATCGGCGCAGCCTCGCGTGCGGCCTCCATCAGGGCCTGCGACGGCGAGTGCGGCGTGAGGAAGGTCGGGTTCATCTCGGGGATGACGGGCGATCCGCTGCGCATCGCCCCGAAGCCGACGTGGCCGTGGTCGATCAGCGTGAAGCGTTCTGCCATCAGGTTGGCCGGCTTGCGGTCGAAGTTCGCGAGCACGTAGTCCAGCGCGTTCATGGTCGCAACGTCATCCTCGGCGCGGCGAGTGGCAGCTGCCCGGGACAGCCCATGGCGTTCCCGGTACCCGTCGGCGGCGACCTGCACGAGGTCGCGGGCATCCTCGATGCCCACCTCGGCTGCCGACCTGCCCGGCACGCGCCCGATCCAGGTCTCGCGCCCGCGTGCCGCTACCGGGGCGATCATGTGGTCAACGCCGGCGACCTGCAGCAGCTCGTGCGCGAGCAGCTCCTGGCGATGCTGGGCGGCCGGTGGCTTGATCACCACGGGCATGCTGGCGCCGGTGCGGGCATCGGTCAGCGCAGCCGTTCCCAGCGCGCCATTGTGCCCCTGCTGGGCGAGGATCCCCCGGGCGGATGCGGACGCCGTGCCGTCGCTGAGCAGCCGCATCCCGTCTGCATGCCACGCCTGGTCGCTGGCGATGCTGCGTGCGATCGCAGCGTCGTGTGACCATCGTATGCCCATCGAGGCCCGCATGCAGGACCCTCCTTCCCTGCCGTGGATATCGGGTGCCGGCGCGGCGTGGTTGCACGCCGGGGGCGGGCCAGGCCCCCACGGTAGGATCCCGCCATGTCCGCCGATGACTCCCCTCGCCCGCTGCGCGTCGCCTGCGTCCGGACCTCCGCCGGGGCCGATCCGCTGGCCAACCGAGCCCGGGTCCGACAGGGAATCGAGGACGCCGCAGGGTACGGCGCGCGCCTGCTGGTGCTCGGCGAGAAGTGGGCCTGCATCGGTGAGGCCGCCACGATCCGCGCCGGCGCAGAACCCATCGACGGGCCGTCCGTGACGATGGTGCGCGAGCTTGCCCGCGAGCACGGCGTGGCGATCATCGCCGGCAGCCTCGCGCTGATCGGTGACGACGGCACCATCCGCAACACCTCGCTGGCGATCGACTCCCGCGGCGAGCTCTGCGGCGCCTACTCCAAGCTGCACATGTTCGACGTGGAGGTCGGCGGGATCGAGTACCGCGAGTCGGCGGCGACCGCCCCCGGCGGGGAGATGGTGGTCGCGACCGTCGACGGCATCCGTGTCGGGCTGACGATCTGCTACGACCTGCGCTTCCCCGAGCTCTACCGTGCGCTTGCGCTGGCCGGCGCCGACATCATCACCGTCCCGGCGGCCTTCACCGTGCCCACCGGCACCGCCCACTGGGAGACGCTCGTCCGGGCCCGCGCCATCGAGTGCCAGCTGCCGGTCCTCGCCTGCGGGCTGTACGGCGACCACGAGGCCGGCAAGCGCTCGTGGGGGCACTCGCTGGTGGTGGATGCCTGGGGATGCGTGCGGGCCTGTGCCGGGGAGGGGGACGCGATCGCCTGCGCAGGACTCGACCTGGCCCATGCCCGCGAGGTGCGCCGGCGGATCCCGGCGCTGCAGCATCGCCGGCAGGACGTCTACGCCGGCCCGCCGCCCGGCGCGGTGCAGGGCTCCTGACCCTCAGCTGCGCCTACCGTCGAAGACGAACGGCGACGCGGGAACCTGCAGCAGGGCGTCCTGGCCCTGCGCGCCCGGGAGTAGCGGCTCGACTGCCCCGCGGGCCACGAGCTGTGGGTGCTCGGCGGCCTCGGCCATCGTCAGCACGGCGCTGACACAGGTGTCCTCGGTGGCCAGCAGCGCGTGCCAGTGCCCGGCCGGCTCGCTGCGCAGGCGCTCGGCAAGCGTCGCGCGCACCTCGTGCTGGCGCTCCGGGTCGAGCTGGATCGGCACGAGCTCCTCGCAGCCGATCAGCTCGCACATCCGCGCGAAGAAGTGCGGCTCGATCGCCGACACCGCCAGCCAGCGTCCGTCCGCACACTCGTAGAGGTCGAAGCAGGCAAGGTCCCCGCCGAGCACCCCGCGGCCGCGCTCGCCCTCGGGCAGCTCCCCGGCAGGGAAGACGTGCGCCATGAGGTTGAGGGCGGCCTCGGTCATCGAGAGGTCGATGGTGGCGCCCTCCCCGCTGGCTGCACGCCGCACGAGCGCCGCGCAGATCGCGGTCGCCGCCATCGAGCCGGCGGCGACGTCTGCCAGCGGCACGGGCGCCGGCACGGGGCGCTCCCGCGGGCCGATCCGGTCCTGCAGCCCGCTCGCAGCGAGGTAGTTCGCGTCGTGGCCGGGCACGTGGCGCCATGGCCCGGTCTGGCCGTAGCCGCTGATCGAGCAGTAGACCAGGCTCGGCGTGGCAGCCCGCAGCGTCTGCGCCCCGATCCCGAGCCGATCGGCAACGCCGGGGCGGAAGGTCTCGAGCACGACGTCGGCCGCCGCGCACATCATCAGCACCTCCGCGAGCGCATCCGGATCCGCAAGGTCGGCCAGGTGCCGCGCCTTGCGCCGGTGCAGCGCCGTGGCAAACAGCGACTCCCCCTCCGCGGTGTGTGGGGGCAACGCCCGCATCGGATCCCCGGCGGGCGGGCGCTCGATGGTCGTCACCCGCGCGCCGAGCTGGGCGAGCTGCATGCTGCAGTACGGGCCGGGCAGGTAGCGCGAGAAGTCGATGACCTCGATGCCAGCCAGTGGCTGGTGGGGCGGTGGCGGAGCGGGTTGCATGGGGACGATTGTACTGCGGCCACGCTTGTCGGCAGATGCGGCCTGCGCCAGTGCTGGATGCTCGTGTGGTCGCAGGCAGGCACGGTAGTGTCGAGCAGTCGGACACGGGGGGTCGTGCCCGGCAGGTGTGTGGACACGTGACGGGAGTGGGACCATGTTGGGACTCGGAGAAGGACGCGCGGCAGCCGGGATGTTCCTGGCATCGGTGGGTGGTCTCGTGCTCGCGATGTGGCACGGCGCGCAGGTCGGCTGATCCAGCACCATGGCAGGCGCAGGTGGCCAATCCTCCTCCGGGGTCCGCGACGCCCGGCGCCGCCAGATCCGTGAGGCCGCGGTGCGGGTCTTCGCCGAGCGTGGCTACCACGCGACGCGCGTGTCGGACATCGCCGCCGAGGCCGGCGTCGCCCACGGGCTGGTCTACCACTACTTCGCCTCCAAGGAGGACCTGCTGCGGGAGGTCTTCCGGCGCAGCTGGTCCCACCTGGTCGTCGGGCTGGAGGACATCCGGCAGGGGCCCGGCAGCGCCACCGACCGGCTCGCCCGGGTCGTGCGGCTGATGCTCGGCAGCTACCGCATGGCCCCGGAGCTCGTGCGGGTGCTCGTGCTCGAGGTCACCCGCTCGGCGAACCTGCGCCACGAGGTCGAGGAGATCCGAACCGGCTTCGCGACGATCGAGGCGCTGATCCGGGACGGGCAGGAGGCCGGGGAGCTGCGCCGCGACGTCTCCCCCGAGCTCGCCTCCTACATCACCTGGGGTGCGATCGACGAGGTGATCACCGCGTGGGTGCTCGGCACGCTCCCGACGACCGACGAGGAGATGTCGGCTGCCGAGCGCGCCATCGTCGCGGTGGTCGGTGCAGGCCTCGCCGAACCTGCAGCCCGGACGTGACCTCGCCCCGGCCCGGAACCGCGCCGCCGGCCACGTCCCGCGGCGGCTGCTCGATTGACAAGCGGGTCGAGCGGGCATGACCACGTGGATGGGACAGGTCCGATCGAGCTCGCAGGATGCGCATGACGATGAGTCCGTGCCGGCACCTGCTGCCGCTCCGGCCACGGGCGGGGACGGCTCCAGCCCCGCAGACGCACCTGCGCTCCTCGACTCGCCGCCGGGGATGCGTCGCCCGCGCAGCTTCGCCCCGGTGCCGCCGCGCCGCCCGTCGGTGTCCGGGCGGCTGGGCCGCTCGGCTGCCCGCGGCTTCTGGTCCCTGCTCTTTCCCCCGGCGTTTGCCTGGTACCTGCTCCGCGAGCTCGTGCTCGATGCCCGGGATGCCATCGACGAGCGTCGGATCGCCCTCGGCCACAAGGTGGTGGACCCCGACCCCCACCCGTTCGCGCGCTCGCACGCGATGCCGCCGCGTGCCGAGGCCTCGGTCGCCGACATCGTCGGCCAGATCGACAGCTTCCCGTTCCGCACCGGTCACCTGCGGGACGATCGGTCCTTCCTCGCCGATGGCGCCAACGATGGCGTGGCCGTGCTCGCCACGAGCCGCCACCAGCTCAACGGGCTGCCACACCTCTATCCGCAGTCCTTCCAGCCCCGGCTCTTCACCGGCGCGCACGGCGCCCAGGTGGCAGCGTTCGAGGGGATCCACCACCGGGACGGCCCCGCGCTGGTGATCTGCCACGGGCTGGCCACCAACAAGAGCTTCGACTACGTCCGCCGGATCGCCCTGCGGGCCTACCACCGCTGGGGCTTCCACGTGGTCGTGGTCGACCTGCGCGGCCATGGCCAGACCTCCTGGACGGCAGGCGCCCCCTCGAGCGTCGGCTACTACGAGGGCGCCGACGTCGTTGCGATCGCCCGGGAGCTCAAGCGTGATCCCCGGGTCACGAGCGTGGGCGCGATGGGGTTCTCGCTGGGCGGCTGCACCGTCCTCAACGCCGCGCGGCACGCATCGCTCGCGCCCGATGACCCCCTCGATGGCGGGGTGATGTCCCTGTCGGCGCCATCGGAGATGTACCGTGCGACCCGCTACGTCTCACGCCGCCCGCCGGTGCGCCACCCGTTCTTCGTGCTCTGGATGATCTTCTGGGCCGGGATGCGGGTCGCGGTGCGCGACCGCCGCCTCGACGCCAGGATCCGCGACTGGATGGACGTCATCCGGGCGGAGTCGCTGCCCTTCTACGGCGTCAGCGAGGAGGAGTTCTTCGCGCGCGCCAGCGCGGTGAACTGGGCGTCGGAGGTCACGGTTCCGACGCTCGCCGTCCACGCCGACGACGACTTCGTGGTGCCCGTCGACCACGCCCATGCCCTCGCCGAGGCTGCAGCCGACAACCCCAGCGTGGCCGTGCGCACCGTCCCGCAGGGCAGCCACTGCTCGTTCGGGGCAGTCGACGACCGCTGGTTCCGCAGCGTCGTGCGCCGCTGGTTCGAGTACTGGGCCACCCCGCCCACCCCGGTGCGGCCGGTCACGCCGCTCGAGGACGCCTCCGGGTAGGCGCAGTCGCTTGCGATGGCCGCGCAGGCTGGCGGTACGGGGTGTGTCCTGCCCGGCGGCCGAACCCGTGCCCCGGCCCGGGGGGTGCCGGGCTACCCGTTCATGCGGCGGTAGCCGAGCGCGTGCTCGGCCTGCATCATCTTGTGGATCTCGGTCGTGCCCTCGTAGATGATGGGCGCGCGGGCATTGCGGAAGTAGCGCTCGATGCCGGTCTCGGCGTCGTAGGCGACCGCTCCGTGGACCTGGATCGCCTGGTGGGCGGTGCGGAACGCGGCCTCGGTGGCATGCCACTTGGCAAGGCTCGTCTCGCGGGTGTTGCGCACGCCCTGGTTCTTGCGCACGGCGGCCTGCCAGACGAGCAGCCGCGCGGTCTCGTAGTCGAGCACCATGTCGGCGATCTTGTCCTGCACCATCTGGCGCCGGCCGATCTCCTCCCCGAAGGTCTCCCGCTCCCGGGCGTACCTCACCGTCGCCTCGAGGCACGCGCGGATCACCCCGACCGCGCCGGCTGCCACGGTGAAGCGGCCGTGGTCGAGGCCGTACATCGCGATCTTGAAGCCCTCGCCCTCCTCGCCGATGCGGCGATCGGCCGGCAGGTGCACGTCGTCGAAGGCGAGCTCGCCGGTCGAGCCGGCGCGCACCCCGAGCTTGTCCCGGTAGTCGCTGGTGGTGACGCCCGCATCCTCCTTGGGCTCCACCACGAACGCGCTGATCCCGCGGTGGCGCGCGGCCGGGTCGGTCTTCGCGAAGACCAGTGCGTGGTCGGCGACGCTGGCGTAGCTGATCCAGCTCTTCGAGCCGTTGAGCAGGTAGCTGCCGTCGGGCTGGCGGATGGCGGTGGTCTGCATCGCGGCGACGTCGGAGCCGGCCGCCGGCTCGGTGAGCCCGAAGCAGGCGAGCTTCTCGCCGCGTGCCTGTGGGCGCAGCCAGCGCTCCTTCTGCTCGTCCGATGCGTACTCCAGCAGCGCCAGCGAGTTGAGGCCGACGTGGACGCTGATGAGCGTGCGGAAGGCCGCCTCGCCCCGCTCGATCTCCTCGCAGATGAGGGCCTCGCTGATGAAGTCGAGGCCCTGCCCGCCCCACTCCTCGGGAATCGGCGCGCCGAGCAGCCCGAGCTCTGCCATGCCCTCGATCACGCCCATGTCGAGGTGGTGCTCGATGTCGTTGCGCACGGCGTTCGGCAACACGCGCTCGTCCACGAAGCGGCGAACGGTCTCCTGGATCGAGGCCTGCTCATCGGTCAGCGTGAGGTCCACGGGCATCGGCATTCCCCCGGGTCGGCGGTGTGGTCGCAGCGGCTGCTGCGCCTGCCTCAAACCTACACGCCCGCGAGCGACGGCGGCGGTCGCCGGCCGGGTTGTCGCTGGCCAGTTGCCTGGCGGCTCGGGTCAGCGCAGGGCGGACAGCGCGGCGCCGATGAGCGCGCCGCCGATCGGGCCGCCCGGGATCATCGGGAAGACCACGCCG
>SKUG01000108.1 GCA_007122215.1 Thermoleophilia bacterium
CAGCTTGAAGAGCGGCACCATCGACTCGGTGAACTGCTCGTCGAAGCCGAAGTCGTCCTCGCTGAAGTTCCCGGCCGCACGCCCGGAGAACGCCGATGCAACACCGGTTCCGGCGGCGACGAGGTCGTTCACGAGCTCGTCGACCTGCGCGGTGGTCACGAGCCCGTTGTCGACCAGGAAGGCACCGACGCGCTCGGCGACCCCGACGACATCCCCGAGCGCGTGCTGGAGCTCGGCCCAGATCGAGCGGCGTGGCGCCGAGCGCTCGCCGACCGATGCGGCGAGCTCGGCGAGCACCTCCGCCCAGGAGTCCTCGTCGAGCGCGCCGTAGCCGGCGGCGACGTTGGCGCTGATGAACTGGCGGATGTCCGACAGCGGGCCGCCGCGGCTGCTGCCTGCATCGTCGTGCAGGTCCTCCCGCAGCTCGTCCCGCTCGGGACGCTCGTCCTGCCCGGGGCGGGGCGGGCCGGGCTCGCCGGCTGCGGGACGATGGCCCGCACCGTTGCCGTTCGGGGTGGTGCCGGCCGCCGCGGCGTGCTGTGCACAGAGCAGGCTGCCCGCGGCAGGGCGCCGCTTGCAGCGGGTGCCGGCACGGGTCGTTGCGGCACAGGTGGTCGCTGGCGCGGCAGCGGCAGGGGTCATGGTCGATCCTCCGCATCGGACTCGACGGTGCGGGCCGCGGTGCGAACGGCAGCCGGGCGGGGAATCCGGTCGCGGACGTAGCCGACCATGTCGGAGCCACCCTCGGGCAGGACGCTCGCTGCCGGGCGCAGCCGCTGCTCGCGGACGTGGCCGGCGTAGAGCTGTGCCGCCTCGCGGGTGGTGTACTCGGGCACGAATCCGAACTCCTCGAGCATCCGGGTGGTGTCGACCCCGCGGCCAAAGCGCAGCATGTCGCGGTACTGGGCCGGCACGTGCAGCAGCCCGACCCGGGAGAACGCCCCCAGGGCGGTGCGCATCATCGGGGGCAGCACGGGCAGCGAGGTGCGGCCGGCCAGGTGCAGCATCCGGCTCAGGGTGATGGTCCCCGGCCCGGCGATGTTGAACGTGCCCGGCCGCCAGTAGCGCACGGCGTGGGCGAGGGCGTTGACGGCATCGGTGTCGGTGACGAACTGCAGCCGCGGGTCGTACCCCGCCCAGGTCGGCACGACCTGGCTGCGCAGGTAGCGCAGCATCGGGGTGTCGACGTGCTCGCCGATGCTGTTGGCAAAGCGCAGGATGGTCACCGCTGCGTGGGGTGCGCGGGCGGCGTAGTCGCGGGCGTAGGTCTCGACCTCGACGATGTCGCGGGAGTAGGTGTCGCGCAGGCCGGTGCGCGCCTCGTCCTCCTCCCGGAAGAACGCGGGGTCGCGCGGGCTCGCGCCATACATGCTGGTGGAGGAGCGGATCACGACCTTGCGCACCCACGGGCTCGATGCGCAGGCTGCCAGCAGGTTCATCGTGCCGATGACGTTGGTGTCGTGCAGCTGGCGCGGGGACTCCCCCGGGCGGTCGGCGCCGTAGACCTGGGTGTGCACGACGGTGTCGGCGCGGGTCACGCGCAGCAGCCGTGCCATCGCCGGGGAGCGGATGTCGCCGACCACGAGCTCTGCGCGCTCGAGGCCCGGATCGTCGGGCAGCTCGGCGTCGATGCCGCAGACGAAGTCCACCGAGTGGTCGAGCTCGAGCTGACGGGCGAGGTTGAGGCCCCAGAAGCGGCGCACGCCGGTGATCAGCACCCGCTTGGAGCGCGGTGGCGTGACGTTGGGCTGGGATTCGTCCAGGTGCACGGTGGTCGGCCCTCCCCGATCCTGCGTGCTAGCGGTCGAGCTCGTCGAGGTCGTCGAGGTCCCCGTCGGTGAGCGGCGGCCAGCCGGGGTGGTCGCTGTCGCAGCGGCTCGTGCAGTGGATGCCGCTGACGTTCTGCATCGGCAGGAGGATGTGGCCATCGAGCTCGATGTGCGGCAGCGTCCCGACCACGCAGAAGGCGGTGAGGATGCCGGGCTGGGTCTCCCCGTTGAACATCCAGACATCGACGCGCTCGCCCATGTACTTCGCGGTGTAGTCCTCCATGCCGGTGATCCTAGCAGCGATCCGATGCCATCCGGGCAGCGCCTGCCACCCCCGGCGCGGACCGTTGCAGCGCAGGTCACCCGGGCGCCGGGCGCTGGTAGGGTCTCGCCGCTGCACGCGTCCCACCGCAACCACGAGGAGTCCCGATGCCCATCCACCTTCGCGCAGAGCCCGGCGACTACGCCGAGGCCGTCCTCGTCCCGGGCGATCCGCTGCGGGCCAAGTACATCGCCGAGACCTTCTTCGAGTCCCCGCGGGAGGTCAACTCCGAGCGCGGGATGCTCGGCTACACGGGCACCTACAAGGGCTCGCCGGTGTCGGTGCAGTCGACGGGCATGGGCTGCCCGAGCGCGGCGATCGCCTTCGAGGAGCTGGTGATGCTCGGGGCGAAGCGGCTGCTGCGGGTGGGGACCTGCGGCGGTCTGCAGCCCGGGATGACGATGGGCGACCTCGTGGTGGCCACCTGCGCCACCCCGCAGGACCACACGACGATGAGCTACACCGGCGGGGAGCAGCATGCACCCGCGGCGGACTACGGGCTGGTCGACAGCGCCGTGCGGCGGGCGGTCGATGTCGGGCGCACGGTGCGGGTGGGCGGCATCGTCTCCTCGGACGTCTTCTACCAGCCGGACACGAGCCGTGCCGAGCGCTGGCGCGACCGCGGGATCCTCGCGGTGGAGATGGAGGCCGCGGTGCTCTTCACCATCGGCGCGCTCAAGGGGATCCGCACCGGTGCGATG
>SKUG01000091.1 GCA_007122215.1 Thermoleophilia bacterium
AGCGGGGCATCATCCCGCGCGGCGATGCCCTCGAAGGCGTCGCCCTCGACGAGGTTCGGGTCGAACGACGGGGTCGATGCCATCACCACGATCGCACCGGTGCGCACGTCGATCGCCACCGCCGAGCCGCGGCGCGTGCCGAGCTCCGACATCGCCAGCTGCTGTGCCGACGGGCGCAGCGTGAGGAAGACCGAGTCTCCCGGCCGGCCGTCATCGCCACGGATCACGTCCACGAGCTCCGACAGCCGGTCGCTGGTCCGTGCCAGCGCGTCGTTGAAGGAGCGCTCGATCCCGGTCCGGCTGCGGCCGGTGGTGGAGTAGCCGACCACGTGCGCGAAGGTCTCGCCGGCCGGGTAGCGTCGCTGGAAGATGGTGTCCCCATCGGCGCCGGCCACGGGCTCGGAGGTCGCCACCTCGCGGCCGCGGGCGATGATCGGCCCGCGATCGATGCGCTGCTCGTAGTAGGCGTACTGCTGGTTGAACTCCATCGTCCGCAGCGAGCCCGCGTTGATCACCTGCCACCAGGACAGCATCGCGAGGATCCCGACCATGAGGATGGCAAACCCGGTGTAGCTGCGCGCGATCCGCCCGTTCACGGCTGCGCTCCTGCCGTGATGCCCGGCCGTGCTGCAGGAGCGCCAGCGGCGGCGGCCTCCACCCGGCGCCGCTGGGCCGCCATGCTCGAGGAGATCGCCAGCAGCAACCCGATGAGCAGGAAGTTCGCGAGCACGCTGCTGCCGCCGTAGCTGATGAAGGGGAGCGTCTGCCCGGTCAGCGGCAGCAGCCTCACCACCCCGCCGACGATGATCACCACCTGCAGCGCGAACGTCGCCGTCAGGCCAAAGGCCAGCAGCTTCGAGAAGCCGTTGGTGCAGGCACCGGCGATGGCCATGCCGCGCCAGACCAGCACGGAGAAGGCCATGAGCACCCCGACCGCACCGACGAAGCCGAGCTCGTTCGCCATGGCCGCGAAGATGAAGTCGGTCTGCGCGTCGGGGATGATCGTCTGCCCGCTGCCGGTGACCAGGTAGGCCTGGCCGAGCCCGCGTCCGAAGATCCCGCCGTCGGCCATCGCGAAGAGACCCTGGATCAGCTGGTAGCCCGATCCCTGCGGGTCGTCCCATGGCTCCAGCCAGATGTCAAAGCGCACCCGCACGTAGGGAAGCGCTGCGTAGATCGCCGCCGAGCCCGCCAGGAAGGATCCCATCCCCACGAGCACGTACGAGAGGCGCCCCACCGCCACCCAGAGCATCGCCATGAAGGTGCCGAAGAAGAGCAGGCTGGTGCCGAAGTCGCTCATCGCCGCCAGCAGCACGAGGCTGCCACCCCAGAAGAGCAGGATCGGCCCTGCGTGCCGCAGGGTGAGCCGCTGCGCGAGCATCGTCCGATGCTCGCGCAGGTAGGCAGCGAGGAAGATGACGATCGCGAGCTTCGCGAACTCCCCGGGCTGGACCTGCATCGGGCCGATCACGATCCACAGCTTCGCTCCGTTGATCACGGTTCCCAGGGGGCCGGCCGTGAGCACCAGCATCAGCACGCCTGCAGCGCCGATCAGGTAGCGGTAGCGCTCGAGCGCGCGGTGGCTGCGCATCAGCATCAGCAGCAGCACCATCCCGGCGATCGCGACCAGCAGCCAGAGACTCTGGCGGGCTGCACGCTCGGGGTCGAGCCGGTAGATGATCGTCAGGCCGATGCCCGAGAGCAGCACCGCGGCCGGCAGCAGGGTGGGATCGGCCAGCGGCGCCCAGCGGCGCACCGCGAGGTGGGCGCCGAGCACGACCCCGACGAAGACCCCGACGAGCCACAGCGACCCGGGCTCGAGCACCGCCGAGCGGGACCAGTAGACCGTCAGCAGCCCGGCCATCCCGGCCAGCAGCGCGACCACCAGCAGCCCGAGCTCGATGCTGCGCTCACGCGTCCGCACCGGGCTCCTCCGCAGCGTCCGGCCGGCCGGGAGCGTCCTCGCCGGGACGCGTGTCACGCGAGGGGGACTCGACGTCCCGGTCCGGGGCGACCCGCTCGACCAGCTCGTCGAGCGTGCGCTCGGCCCCGTCCCGGCTGCGCAGGCGCCGCGTCTCCACGTACTGCCGGCGGTCGTAGCTCGAGAGGTCATCGACGGGTATGCCGCTCGAGCGCACCTCGCTGCTCAGGCCCGCCACCGGGAAGCCGAGGTGGATGCCGACGGTGCCGTCCTGCAGCTCGCCGATGAAGTAGCTCTGGGACCACGCGAGGCCCCCCACGAGCACCGCGGCCGCGAGCACCGCCGCAGATGCCAGCAGGGCCGCGGCGTTCCGGCGCCGGGGCGGGCGTGGTGGCAGGTCGGTGCGCGGCACGCCTCCGATGCCGGTGGGGGTCGGGATCCCGGTTCGCGCCGCCTGCTGGTGCGAACCGGGGGCGCCGAGGCGGGCCAGCACCACGGAGATGTTGTCCGGCCCGCCTGCATCGTTTGCTGCGGTGATCAGCTGCCCTGCCGCATGGGCCGGCTCGCTGCCAGCGGCCAGCACGATGGCGGCGAGCTCCTCGTCGCTGACCTGGCCGCTCAGCCCGTCGCTGCACAGCAGCAGCCACCCGTCCTCGGGCAGCCGGGCCACGAACGCGTCCACCTGCAGGTCGACTCCCCCGGCTCCGACGGCCTGCAGGATCATGTTCTGCCGGGGATGGGTTGCGGCCTCCTGCTCGCTGATCTCTCCGCGGCGCAGGAGCTCGGCGACGAGGCTGTGGTCGCGGGTCAGCTGGCGGATGCTGCCCGCCGCATCGATGCGGTAGGCGCGCGAGTCCCCCACGTGGGC
>SKUG01000149.1 GCA_007122215.1 Thermoleophilia bacterium
CGATCGCGGGGGCCGGGTGGTGGTCAGCGGTCGCACCGGAGCTGCTCGCCCGCAGGCCCGCGTGCCGGCATCCGTGCAGGCAGGGGGCGCTGCGCCCGACCCGGCAGCGGCGGCCCACGAGCTGCCCGTGCGCCCGTCCCACCGTACTGCCTGCAGGCGTCGGATGCTGCTCGCCGGCATCGTCCTGGCGACCGCAGCCGGCGCGCTCTGGCTGCGGAGCCGCTGATGGGTGCGGTAGCGCGGCCGTCCCCACCCCTGGGCATCACCCACGTCCGGGACTTCATGGCCTTCGAGGACCACGTGCGCAACGCCCGCGCCCGCCGCGGTGCCACCGTGCCCGACGAGTGGTACCTCGGGCCGACCTACTACCACGGCACCGCGACCACGCTGGTCGGGGACGGTGCCGTCGTGCCGCATCCGACATGGACGACCCGGCTTGACTTCGAGCTCGAGCTCGCCTGCGTCATCGGCGAGGGCGCTGCCAACATCGACGCCGCAGGTGCCGAGCGCCACATCGCGGGGCTCACCATCTTCAACGACCTCTCGGCCCGGGACCTCCAGCGTCGCGAGATGGCCGTGGGCCTGGGCCCGTCCAAGTCGAAGGACTTCGCAGGGGCCGTCGGCCCGCGGCTGGTGCCGCTCGACGAGCTGCTCGAGGTGCGCGAGGGCCCCGGCCGCTGGAACCTTGCGATGCGCGCCCGGATCAACGGCTGCGAGGTCAGCCACGGCACCGCCGCCACGATGCGCTGGAGCTTCGCGGAGCTGATCGAGCACGCATCCCGTGACTGTCCGCTGATGCCGGGGGAGCTGCTCGGCGCGGGGACCGTCGGGGGTGGCTGCCTGCTCGAGCTCGGGCCAGGTGCCCGCCCGGGGCCGGACGGGATTCCCGGCAGCGATGGGCATGACTGGCTCCAGCCCGGGGATGTCGTCGAGCTCGAGGTGGATCGCATCGGCACGCTGACCACCACCATCGGCGAGCCTGCCACCGCGTAGGTGTCGGCATTCCGGCAGGTGTCAGTCGCGGTGCCGGGGCCTGTCAGTCGGTCGCAGCCGCAGGCGCCGGCTCGAGCGCTGGCTCGAACAGCTCGGTCGCTGCGGTGCGGCCCTTGACGACGATCGAGCCGCGGGCGGTGAACGAGAGGGCCTCGCCGACGGCCTGCCTGGTCTCTGCGCTCACCAGCACCGGGCACCCGGCATCCTTGGTGGCGCCCTCCAGCCGCGAGGCGAGGTTGACGGTGTCGCCGATCGCCGTGAAGTCCACCCGGAAGAGCGGGGACCCGATGTTGCCGACCACGGCCTGGCCGGTGTGGATACCGATGCCGATCCGCAGCTCGTTCTTGCCGGCGGCAGCGCGCGCCTGGTTGAGGGCATCGAGCCGGTCCAGCATCTCGAGCGCCGCCCGGCAGGCCTGCTCGGCATGGTCGGGCTGGTCGACCGGCGCGCCGAAGATCGCCATCATCCCGTCCCCGAGGAACTTGTCGAGCGTGCCGCCGTGATCGGTGACGACCTCGACCATCTGCGAGAAGTAGTCGTTGAGCTCTGCGACCATCTCCTCGGGTGCTGCATGCTCGGACAGGCTGGTGAACCCGCGGATGTCCGAGAACAGCACCGAGATCTCCCGCGACTCGCCGCCGAGGCGGATCGGGTCGTCCGAGTCGGCGAGCTCGCTGACGACATCCGGTGATACATATCGCGCGAACATCCCCTTGATGCGCAGCCGCTCACGCACGGCGACCGCCACGAGGACCAGGACCGTGCCCAGGAGGCCGGCAAGGCCAATGGCAAGCGCGCTGGCGCCCGGGAGGAACACGCCCTGCTGGAGTGCGACCCAGCAGAGCATGGTCCAGCCGGTCAGCACGAGGAGGATGGTCGGCACCGACGCCAGGGGCGCGAGGGAGACGGCCAGCGCCCAGAAGGTCGCAGCCAGCGCGCCGCCGCCCAGCAGGGCCGTCCAGCGGGGGGACTCGTGCATCCAGGTGCCCTGGAGCAGGTTGGACAGTGCCGTGGCGAGCACCGTGCCGGACTGGTGCGAGTCGGAGGTCAGCGTCGAGACGTGGACCGGCTCGCTGTCGAGCTTGTCGGAGACCACGACGATCCGGTCTTCCAGGATGTCGAGCTGGACCCCCATCGTGGCTGCCGCGACGGCCTCGGTCCGGAATGGCCGCTCGCCTGGGTACCAGCGCAGCGCCACCGACGCGGGCAGGGCCTCCAGCTCATCCGGGTCCGCGCCCATCAGCTGGAGCACCTCGATCGCTGCGGCCCGCAGGTCCATGGGGCCCGATCGCGTGTCGAGGCGCGCGGGGCCGAGGTCGTAGGTTCGCATGCGCCCGACCTGTCCATGCCCCCGGTCGACGGTGCCAACCACGGCCGACTCCAGCTGCGAGAGGGGTTCCTCGGCTCCCTCTGGGGCGAAGGCGCGCAGCGGAACCGCGTGTGACCCGTCGTCTTCCTGGCGGGCCGCGATGACCAGGGGGACCTCGACGGCGTTGAGGTTGTCGATGGCCTCCTGGGCAATCGGGCCAACGACGGCCGGGTCGGTCGTGCCGACGGTCGCCTGCCAGAACGGGACGTCGATCGAGTCGTCGATGACCAGTGCAGCCGCCTCGCTGCTGGCGGTGGTCTGTGCGAGCCCGCTCCAATAGCGCGGGTTGAGGTGCCAGTTCATCCCGTAGGCCCGGGAGATCGAATCGAACTCCAGGACGATGATGTCCTCGGCTGGGGTCGGCGCGTCTTCGAGGGCATGCCATGCGCGGGCCAGCTGGGTGTCGAGGGCGCCGGCGGC
>SKUG01000292.1 GCA_007122215.1 Thermoleophilia bacterium
CACGTTGGCCAGCGCGTTGAAGCTGCGGTCGTTGAGCCCTCCCTGGTCGGTCACGAGCCCGATGCGCCAGATGCCGTCACGCGCCGGGTCCGGTGAGAAGACCCCGTCGCCAGTCGCACCGCCCGGTGGGGTCGTCGTCGTGCGGCCACAGCCTGCGACGGCCATGGCCGCAGCCAGCAGGACCCCCAGCAGCAGCCACCCCGGCTGCCGGCGGCGGGGCACGGGGCCCCGAGGCTGTCGGGCATCCTCCGGCACTCAGCCATCCCCGGGCTCGTCATCGGCGACCGGGCCGGCACCGAGCCCTGCCAGGATGCCGGGGAGCTCTGACTGGCCCACCAGGACCTTGCGGGCGCGTGGCCCCTCCCCCTCGGCCACCCAGCCACGGCGCTCGAGCATGTCCACGAGCCGGGCTCCCCGGGTGTACCCGACGCGCATCCGTCGCTGGAAGAAGGACGCGCTGCAGGTCTGGAACTCCACCGAAAGCCGGATGGCCTCTGCGAGCCGGTCGTCCTCGTCGACCTCTGCCGGCGGCCCGTCGACTGGATCGGCGTCGCGCTCGTCGAGCAGCTCGTCGACGTACTCGGGCTCGCGCTGCCGGCGGGCGGCATCGCAGATCGTGCGTACCTCGCGCTCGGTGATCCAGGCGCCCTGCACCCGCTGTGCCGAGCGGGCCCAGACGGGCTTGAGCAGCATGTCGCCGCTGCCCAGGAGCGTCTCGGCCCCGTTCTGGTCGAGGATCACCCGGGAGTCGGTCTGCGAGGACACCGCAAAGGCGATCCGGCTGGGGATGTTCGACTTGATCATGCCCGTGATCACGTCCACGCTGGGCCGCTGCGTGGCCAGCACCATGTGGAACCCCGCGGCCCGGCCCTTCTGGGCAACGCGGATCACCGCGTCCTCTACGTCGGAGCGGCTGACCATGATCAGGTCGGCGAGCTCGTCGATCACCACCAGGATGTAGGGGACCGGGTCCTCCCCACGATCGGCCAGCACCCGGTTGAACTCGGCGAGCGTCCGGGCCCCGGCGAGCTCCATCGCGGAGTAGCGGGACTCCATCATGTCGATGATGTTGGCCAGCGCGTTGGCGGCCTGCTTCATGTTGGTGACGACCGGGGTGAGCAGGTGTGGGATCCCCTCGTACGAGGAGAGCTCGACCTTCTTGGGATCGATCAGCACCATCCGGACCTCGTCCGGGGATGCGCCCAGCACGATGCTGGAGAGCATGGCGTTCATGCAGCCGCTCTTGCCGGCCCCGGTGGTTCCCGCCACGAGCAGGTGTGGCATCTTCGTGATGTCGGCACCGATCGACTGGCCGGAGATGTCCTTGCCCAGCCAGACGTGCAGGGGGCTGGCAGACGCAGGGCGCGGCTCGTGGATGTCACCGAGGGTCACCGTGACCGGCCGCTTGTTCTCGACCTCGATGCCCACGGCGGACTTGCCGGGGATCGGGGCGAGGATCCGGATCTCCGTGGTGGCCAGCGCATACGCGAGGTCCTTGCGGAGGTTCTCGACCTTGGTCATCCGGGTGCCGGGTGCGAGCTGGAGCTCGTAGCGGCTGACCCGTGGCCCGGGCACGACCCCGACCACGCGGGACTCGATGCCGAAGTGTCCGAGGGTCTCCACGAGCAGCGTGCGGATCCGCTCGACCTCACGCGGATCGCTGCCATCGGTCGTCTCGGAGACGGTCAGTATCCCCGGGTCGGGAAGCCGGTAGGGGCGACCGCGCCAGCTCGGCGGCAGCAGTGGCTCGGCCTCGGGCGTCGGGCCGTCGACGTCATCCACGCTGCCTCCGTCGACCGGCAGGGACAGCTGGGCACCCGGGGCATGCTCGGGCCCCACCGGCTCGAGGAGCTCCGCGGCCTGGCCGGCATCGCTGGACTGTGCCACGGGCTCGAGGTCGTAGACCGGGTCCTCCCCGAACGGCTCCAGCCCTCCCCCGTCGGGCCCTGTTCCGGGCACTGCATACTCCGCCGGGACGTCCCCGAAGACGTCGGGCAGGTCCCGACCGGAGCGATGGGCCGTGAGCGACCCTGCGGCTGCAGTGAGGGAGTCGGCTGCAGCCGTCGACACCCGCTGGAGCGCTGCCGCCGAGGTGGTGGATGCGGCGCTCGCAGCCGTGCCGATGTGGTTGCCCCACCAGGACACGAGGGCCTGCAGGCTCGACCCGGTGATGAACAGCACCGAGAGCACGATCCCCAGCACCGTGAGGATCGTGGTGCCGGGATCCCCGACGAGCCCGTGGCTCGCGTAGTAGAGGGCCGCGCCGAGGTACCCGCCCTGGTCGACCACCGCGGACGCCGCGAAGTCCTGCGGATCGGCGATCCCGCCCCCGAGGCCGAAGCGTCCCGCTCCAAACGCGAGCAGGACCGTGGGGATGAGCAGCGCCACGCCGGCCCGGAACGGCCCCGGGGCGGCCAGCTCGCTGCGGGCGATCACGAGGATGCCGAGCACGAAGGCGATCGGCGGCAGCATGTAGGCGGCTCGGCCACATGCCAGGAGCAGGAGGTCTGCCAGCGTGCTGCCGAGCGTGCCGCCCTGCCAGCCGAGGTAGAGCACCCCTCCGAGGAAGCAGCCTGCCGCAACCAGCGAGAGGCCGCTGATGTCGCGACCGTGCCGACGGACCACGGCGAGTCCCCGACCGCCGCGGCCACGCTTCGCGGCCCCCGCCCGTGCCCTCGGGCGACTGCTCGCCTTCCGGGACCCTGCCTTCCGCCTGACCTGTGTGCGCCCTGCCATCTCCGTCTGGTTCGACGGCCGGCCCCCGATTCCCTGCGCGCG
>SKUG01000236.1 GCA_007122215.1 Thermoleophilia bacterium
GGCCAGTGCTGCCAGCAGCAGCATCAGCAGGCAGGCCGAAGCCGCCCGCGCCATGCGGGCACGCAGCTGCCGGGTGTCGGTGCCGATCCCCATCTCTCCCATCTATCGCCACAGGATGCCCTCCTGTACAGGGTTTGGGGAGAATTGGCCGGATCACGGCCGTTCCCGGCTCCCGACGGTGCACCAGTTCAGGGCGGCGGGGCGTCCGGCTCCCGGGCCAGGTCGGGGAAGGCCTCCCGGTAGCGCCGGGTGAGGTCGCGCACCTGCACGACGTAGGACCGCGTCTCCGGGAAGGGGATCCCGTCCAGCTCCAGGGTGCCGCCTCCTGCCTCGATCCACTCGATGACGTTGCCCTGGCCTGCGTTGTAGGCAGCCAGGGCAACCAGCGTCGGATCCTCCTCGCCGGCAAAGCGCTCGAGCAGGTGGGCGATGTACCAGCTGCCGTAGCGGATGTTGAGCTCCGGGTCGTGGAGGTCCTCGACCGTCCAGCGAGCGCCACCGGTGCGATCGGCGATGCCCTGCCCCGTGCTCGGGGTGAGCTGCATCAGCCCGATGGCCCCGGCACTGGACTCGGCATCCGGGTCGAAGCCGCTCTCGACGTTGATCATCGCGGCCAGCAGCGCAGGCTCGAGCCCGTGGTTGTCGGCATGCGTGACGATGAACTCCTCGAACCGCAGCGGCAGCGTGCTGCGCAGCAGCCAGGAGGGCCCCATACCGAGCAGCCAGGCCCCTCCGAGGATCATCCCCAGGCCCAGCAGGAGTCCCGCGATGAACCTCATGCGACCTCGTCCAGCACGCGGCGAACGAAGGCATCGAGGTCCGCGAGGCTGCCGTCGTTGACGTAGCCGTAGTCGGCACGCCGGAGCTTCTCGGACTCGGGCATCTGGTGGGCGGCACGGGCACGGGCATCGGCACTGCCGCCATGCGCCCGCTCGCCGACGCGCTCGAGTCGCAGGTCGAGCGGGGCGCTGATCGCCACGATCCGGTCGTAGCGCTCCTCGAGCCCGGCCTCGTAGAGCAGCGGCACCTCCGCCGCGATCGCACGCGGTGGCGGAGCGCTCGCAGCTGCCTCCTCCACGAACCGCAGCCACGCCTGGGCCACTCGCGGGTGCAGGAGTCCCTCGAGCCAGGCAAGCTCCTCGGGTGCCCCGAAGACGTGTGCGGCGATCACGTCCCGGCGCACGCTGCCATCGGCATCGAGCACCTCGTCGCCCCAGCGGCCGCGGACGGCGGCCCGGACGTCCTCGTCCTCGGCATAGATGGCGTGCACCGCGCGGTCTGCGGAGAAGGTCGCGGCGCCGGCCCGGCCGAAGGCATCCAGCGCGGCGCTCTTGCCCGCACCGATGCCCCCGGTGATCCCGATGATCGGTGGCCGGGTGTCAGTCCTTGGCGTCGGCGTCGGCATCGGCTGCCTCCGCATCCGCATCGGCTGCCTCCGCACCTGCGTCGGCTGCCTCCTCCGCAGGAGCGTCAGCTGCGGCCTCTGCCTCGGCGTCGGCCTCGGCGGGCTCCTCGTCGGCAGCAGGCTCCTCCACCGCGGTCTCCGCGGCGGCCTCCTCGGCGGGTGCCTCGCCTGCGGCCGGCTCCTCGGTCGCAACCTCGGCTGCAGGCTCGTCGCCGTCACCATCGACGTCGGCCTCGTCGGCGTCACCGCGTGCCCGGCGGGCTGCCTCACGCAGCGCGGCGCCGACGTTGGTGGTGGCGTCGAGGTCGAGCCCGGCACCGGACGCGTCGATCGGCACGTAGTCCTCGACCGGGTCGTGGACCGGCTCCGGCGGCTCGGTCGTGCGCTTGATGGAGAGGCTGATGCGGCGCCGCTCGGGGTCGACCTCGATCAGCTGGACCTTCACCATGTCGCCGGGGCTGACCACCTCGCGGGGGTTCTCGACGTGCTCCCAGCTCAGCTCGGAGATGTGGACCAGGCCCTCGACGCCGGGCTGGAGCTCGACGAACGCACCGAAGGTGACGACCTTGGTGACCTTGCCCTCGAGCTCGGTGCCGACCTCGTGCTCGCTGAGCACCTTCTGCCACGGGTCCTCGCTGGTCTGCTTGAGGCCGAGGGAGATGCGCTGGCGGTCGCGGTCGATGTCGAGCACCTTGACCTCGACGGTCTGGCCGATCTCGATGACCTCGGCCGGGTGGTTGACGTGGCTCCAGCTGAGCTCGGAGATGTGGATGAGGCCGTCGATGCCGTCGAGGTCGACGAACGCGCCGAAGTCGACGATGTTGCTGATGACGCCCTCGACGACGTCCCCGACGTTGAGGGTGTCGAGGATCCGCTGGCGCACCTCGCGGCGCTCCTCCTCGAGCACCGAGCGGCGGCTGAGCACCACGTTGTTGCGGGAGCGGTTGAGCTCGATGACCTTGCACTCGATCTCGGTGTCCATGAACTCGTCGAGGTTCTGGACGCGGCGGATGTCCACGAGCGATGCGGGCAGGAAGCCGCGCACGCCCAGGTCGAGGATCAGGCCGCCCTTGACGACCTCGATGACGCGGCCGCGGATGGTGTCCCCGGCGTCGGCATGGGCCTCGATGCGCTTCCACGCCTTCTCGAAGCGCGCACGCTTCTTGGACATGATGAGGCGTCCCTCGGCGTCCTCCTTGTCGAGGACCAGCGCCTCGATCTGCTCGCCGATCTCGACCTCCTCGGAGGGATCGACGTTGCGGCGGATCGACAGCTCGCGGGAGGGGATCACGCCCTCGCTCTTGTAGCCGATGTCGAGCAGGACCTCGTCCTTGTCGATGCGCACGACGATGCCCGTGACGATCTCGTTCTCGCCGAAGTCCACCATCGTGGACTCGTAGTCGGGCACCCACATGCCGTCGACCTGGACCCAGGCCTCGTCGGCGTCGATGGGGCGCTCTGCGACGGCGCCTTCCACGGGAGCAGCAGGGGATTCAGTGGTCATGGTGATCATGCGTCGGTTGCAGGTACAGGTCTTCCGCCAGCTGCAGGCGGCGGAACCGGGACGCATCGAACCAGCATTCCGGCCGCACTGCTGCGGGCGCGACCCCGGAGTATACGCCTCGGGAGGCGGCAGTGCAGCACCGCATCGCGATCCCGTGGGAGCCCCGGGCACCGCGTCGGCCTTCACCCGGGCAGGAACGGCGCGGGCCACCAGCTCCCGCGACCCTCCCCGGGGGGGCCGGCCATGCTGGAACGGCAGGCACGCGCGAGGCGATACCCCGGCAGGGAATCGCGCAGCCCCGAGCCGGGCTGCGCATGGGACAAGGGAACCACGCCGTGACGATCGAGGCGATCATCCATGGAGGCTCGCGGTACGGCCGCGGCGTCGGGGTGCACGAGGTTGACAGGCACGGCGCCGACCCGACCGGAACCTCGCGGGAGGTCGTGGGAGCGCGTGTCGAGGCAGCCGATGGATCGACCATCGCAGCCGTCGACCGATCCAGCGTCCGGACCAGCGCCCGACTCCGCGCCGAGCACGGCGTCACCATCCGCCACCGGCCGTCGCGACTGGCCGAGAACCACGACCGCACGCACGTTCCGCGCAGCCCGGGCTGGCATGCAGCCGGCTGGGGCAGCGCGGGCCTGCTCGGCGGGATCGTGCCTGCCGGTGCGGAAGGGCTTCTGGCCGGCACGACCCGGCTGGCCGGGGCACATCCGTGGATCGGGCCGGCGGTGGGTGTCGCCGTCGGCGCCGGGATCGCGCTCGGGGCGGCCATGGCGGGCTGGGCGCACGCCAGCGCCGCGAACGAGGCGAAGGCGCCGACCCGGCTGATCGTGGGCACCCATCACCTGGCCGTCGATCCCGATCGCGCCGCGGAGCAGTTCGAGCGCTGGCCTGCGATCGAGGATGCCCTTCGCGCGGCAGTGGGCGTGGATCGAGGCCGCACGCCCCTGGCGATCGCCGAGGCGATCGTTGCGGCCGCCGACGTCAACGGTGACGGCGTGCTCGACTACGCCGGCAGCTCCCCCGAGGTCATGGCAGGGCGCTACGACATCACCGCCCTGCTGCAGGAGGCCGACGACCCCAGGCGCAGCGGCCGGGTGACGGCCGGGCAGCTGGCCACGGTCATCGAGCGTTTCGACACCGAGGCCGAGTGGCACGCCCCGGTGGCGGTGCGGGACGACCTCCAGCTCTCCCCGCACGTCACGGGCCTGCTCAACGACCGCGAGGTTCGGGCATTCGCGGCACGCTGGCTTCCCCTGCCGGTCGGGGCCGGCTCCGGAGCGGAGGCTGCCGAACGATGAACGGCCCAGGCGCGATCCCCTCCCCGGACGGCTCATGGCTTGCAACCCAGCCGCGCACGGACGTCATGGTGTGGGCGGATTCCACCGGCACGCCGCGGTCGGTGGTGGCTCCCCACGGCTCGCGGGACCTGTCACAGCTGGGAACCCGCTCTGTGAGGACGCTCGAGGCGGCACGTCCCTCGCTCGACGGTGACCACGTTCGGCGGTCGCCCGGCGTCGGAGGCGCGATCGGCACCGCGATCGGCGCGGTGGCCGGCTACGTGGCTGCGTTCGGGGTTGCCGAGGCCGGGGATCGGCTTCCCCAGGGCTGGCGCCTGACCCGGGCCCTGAACCATCGCGATGCCTACGTCTCGGTGATCGGGCTGCTGGCACTGGCCGGTCTCGGGCTCGGAGCCGGGCCTCCACTGCTGCACAACCGCCGCGAGGCTCCCGAGGGGCCACCGACCGGCACGCTGGGCATCAGGATCGATGCGGACTCCGCAGCGGATGCCTTTCGCCGCTGGCCGGCCGTCGAGCAGGCCCTGCAGGAATCGGTCGGGGTCGACCGCTCGCGCACGCCCCTGGCGATCGCCCAGGCGCTCGTTGCGGCCGCCGACACCAACGGCGACATGCAGCTGCGCTACGTCGGTGCGGACCCCGAGACCACGGCCGGTCCCCATGACCTCACCCGCCTGGCCGCTGCCGCCGACACCAGCGGTGACGGCGTGGTCGGCGCCAGCCAGCTCGCAGCGGTGATCGCCGGATACGACACCCAGGAGGAGCGCGTGGCCCCCGTGGAGGTCTCCGCCGAGCTGTCGATCGCTCCGCAGGTCAACGACCTCCTCAACGACCACGAGCTGGCCGCGTTCATCGCGGACTGGCTGGACCCCTCCGCAGCGGCAACGGCAGGAGCTCCCACGCCAGCGGATCGCTGGCATGCCATTGCTGCCGAGCTCACCGGGATCGCAGACCACAACGGGGACGGGGTGGTGACCCGGGCCGATGCCCTCGACGCCGAGGGGCTCGAGCAGAACGTCCTCGCTGCAGCGCTCCTGCAGCTGTCAGGTGCCAGCGTCCTCGATGAAGGCGCGATCGCGGAGCTGCTCACGGACCAGCTGGGCGACGAGCCCGCCGGCGAGGCAGCAGCGGTGGCGGCCCGCCTCGTGGCGGCAGCCCGCAGCGCCGGCGACCACGACGGCTGAGGATGCATCGCCGGGCGCCCTGCTCAGTGCGCCTGCAGCCAGTTCTCGCCGACGCCGACGTCGACGACCAGCGGCGGGGTCATCTCCCAGGCCTCGACCATGCAGGCGCGCACGAGCTCGCCGACCTCGCCGGTGACGCCAGCGGGGCACTCGACCAGCAGCTCGTCGTGGATCTGGAGGGCGATCGTCGCACCGAGGTCGGCCTCGGCCAACGCGTCGGCGGCGCGGATCATCGCGACCTTCATGATGTCGGCCGCGGTTCCCTGCAGGCGCGTGTTCACCGCCAGGCGCTCGGCGAGCTGGCGACGCTGGAAGTTGCGCGAGCGGAACTCGGGGATCGGCCGGCGCCGCCCCAGCTCGGTGGTCACGTAGCCATCGCTGCGGGCCTGGTCGATGGTTCGCTCGATGAAGTCGCCCACCGCCGGGTAGCGGCCGAGGTAGCGGTCGATGTACTGCTGGGCCTCGTCACGGCTGATGTCGAGCTGTGAGGACAGGCCGAAGCTCGAGATCCCGTAGATGATCCCGAAGTTGATGGCCTTGGCAGCTCCCCGTTGCTCCCGGGTGACCTGCGCGACGTCCACGTCGTGCACCTCGGCGGCGGTGATGCGGTGCACGTCGTCGCCGCGCTCGAAGGCCTCCACCAGCCGGGGCTCGCCGCTCAGCGCCGCGAGCAGGCGCAGCTCGACCTGGCTGTAGTCGCAGCTGACGAAGCGCATGCCCTCGGCGGGCACGAAGGCGCTGCGGATCTCCCGTCCCAGCGCCGTGCGCACGGGGATGTTCTGGAGGTTGGGGTGGACGCTCGAGAGCCGCCCGGTAGCCGCGGTGGTCTGGGAGAAGGTGGTGTGGATCCTGCCGGTTGCCCGGTCCACGAGCTCGGGGAGCGCGTCGAGGTAGGTGCCCTTGAGCTTGGAGAGCTCGCGGTACTGCTCGATGCGCGACACGAGCGGGTGGGTGTCGCGGATCCCGGCCAGCACCCGGGCGTCGGTGGAGTAGCCGGTCTTGCCCTTGCGCTGGGGCGTTGGCAGCCCGAGCTTCTCGAACAGGATCACGGCCAGCTGCTGCGGCGAGGCGAGGTTGAACTCCTCCCCGGCCAGCTCGTGGGCAGCGTCGGTGATCTCGGCCAGCTGGTCGGCGACCTTGCGGTTGATCTCTGCCAGGCGATAGGTGTCGAGGCAGATCCCGTGGGACTCCATGGCCATCAGCACCGCAACCAGCGGCTGCTCGACCTCGTCGTTGAGGTGACGCATGCCCTGCTCGTCGAGCCGCTCCAGCTGGCGGGCATGCACCCGGGCGAGGACCCCTGCCTGCAGGGCGAGCTCCGCGTCGGGGCCTGCCACGCTCGCATCCTCGGCGAGCTGCCCGGAGACGCCGGCATCGCCTGCGACCTCCCCGGGCAGGTAGATCCGCCGTGAGGGGTCGAGCAGGTATGCCGGGAGGATCACGTCGGCAGCCAGCCGCGCCCGTCGCAGGGATGGCGGGAGCGCCTTGAAGTCGAATGCGGTGACCTCGACGCCCTCCAGCGCCCGCCCCAGCGCTGCGGCAGAGCCGGTGGCAACGAGCACCGACGCCTCGCTGCCAGGCTCCGCTGCTGGCTCGATCGCCACGGCAACCGTGAGCGTGCCGTCATCTGCGGAGCGAGCGGCGAGCCCCACCGGTTGGGCGCCTGCACCCCGACCGGCCAGGCGCGCCTCGAGCTCGGGGACGCTGGCATCCCGCGCGCGCACGAGCACGACCTCCTGTCCGGACGCCTCCTGGAAGGCATCGATGCCGGCTGCGCCGTCGCCGCCCTCGCCTCCCTCGGTACGGGCCGCGAACGCGAGCCCGTCGGCGCCGGCGAGGTCGGCCACGCGCCGGGCGAGCGTGCGCATCTCGAACTCCTCGAGCACGCCGGCCAGGCGTGCGGCCTCGATCGGCTGGACGTCGAGGTCCTCGATCCCCAGCTCCAGCTCGAGGTCGCGCACGATGGTTGCCAGCTGCAGGGACATCCGGGCCTGCTCGGCGTACTCCCGGAGGTTCTCCTGGCGCTTGGCACCGGAGACCTCGTCGACGCGCTCGAGCAGCGCGCCGAGGGTGCCGAACTCGCCGAGCAGCTTCGCGGCGGTCTTGTCACCGATCCCGGGCACACCGGGGATGTTGTCGGAGGTGTCTCCCTTGAGCGCGATGAAGTCCGGCACCATCTGCGGGGCGATGCCGTAGCGAAGCTCGACCCGCTCGGGGGTGTAGACGGCGACCTCGCTGACGCCCTTGGTGGTCATCATCACCACCACGTCGTCGCTGACGAGCTGCAGGGCATCCCGGTCGTAGGTGACGATGCAGGTGTGGATGCCGGCGGCGGCGGCCCGGGTGGAGAGGGTGCCGATCACGTCGTCGGCCTCGTAGCGGTCGAGCGCGACGTTGCGGAAGCCGAAGGCCTCCACCAGCCGGGGGAAGTGCGGCCACTGCTCGCTCAGGAGGTCGGGCATCTCGGGGCGGTGGGCCTTGTACTCGGCGTACATCTCGCTGCGCACGGTGCCGCCGGGGAGGTCCCAGGCGACCGCCACGCGGGGCGGCTGGTAGTCGCTCACCAGCTTGTAGAGCATGTTGGCAAAGCCCAGCAGCGCGCCGGTGGGGCGGCCATCGGCGGTGGCGATCTCCTGCGGGAGCGCGAAGAAGGAGCGGAAGGCGAGGCTGGACCCGTCGATCAGGAAGAGCCCGGCGTCGCGGGCCGGGGCATCGTCGAAGTCCGAGACCTTGACCTTCGCTGCCTGCGTGCCTGCCATCGCCACACCCCGGGATCGTCGTCGACCGGTGCCCGTTCGGCAGCCGGACGGCTGGGCCCGTCGACGGCGGCGCTGCACGCCGCGCGGCGCTGCGCTACCAGCCGGAGGCGTCCAGCTCGTTGCGGTTGTAGCTTATCCGGTCGCCGATGGCGATGAGGCCGTCGATGGTGTCGGGCAGGTCGAGCCCGCTGCGCTGGTCGCGGAAGGTCTGCCAGACCAGCCGGTTGACGAGCAGGCTGCGGGTGCCGGACGCGGTGCCCACATCCATGGTGACCACCTGGATCACGAAGGGCTCGCGCGCGAAGGCGACCCCGAGCAGCTCCATCAGGTGGGCGGAGATCGCCTCGTCGCCCATGTCCTGCGGGAAGGTCACGGCCAGGGCCAGGGTGTCCGGACCCGTGTTGGGACGCAGGGCCAGCTCGTCGATGCAGCGGCTCGCGGCGGCCTGCAGGCGCGCGATCCAGCGGGACTGGCCCTCGTCGGTGATGCGCACCTCGCGGCCCTCGGCGTCGAGGATCGCGGGCGGATCTGCCAGCGCGGCCTCGAGGGCGTCGCGCGAGCCGGCCTCGCTCGCCGGGATCGCACCGCAGCCGCTGCGGTCGCGATCGATGGCGGCACCGCTGATGCTCGGGGCAGTGCCGTCCTGGGCGGCCCCCTGCTCGTCGGCGGCGCCGAAGACGAAGAAGACCATCAGCCCGGCCAGGACGAAGCCGGTGATGGCAGCGATGAGATGGTGCAGGAAACCCTTCACGCCGGTCCTGTACCCGTTTTTCCCGTGGCTAGACGTCTGCGTCGAGCGTGCGGACAAAGGCCCACTGGCCAGCGCGGACCTGGAAGCCGCTGAGCCGCGCGAGGTCCACGTCCCCCGTATCGGTGAAGGAGAACGTGCCGATGGCACCGTCGAAGTCGCGGATGGCAAAGAGCTCCTCCGCCACGCAGGCGCGGCTCACGGCCCCGTCGTCGGCACACGCGGTCACTGCCCGCAGCACGACCCGGGCGGCGTCGTAGGCCGCTGCCGTGTAGGCCGACGGTGGGCCGTGCCGCTCGCTGAACTCGCGGATGAACGCCTGCCCGGTCCCGGTGAGCTTCTCCGGGGGGACCCCGCCGAAGGTCGCGTGGACGCCGTCGGCCGCATCGCCTGCGGCCTCGATGAAGGCATCGTCGAAGATCCCGTCGGGTCCCATGATGGCCACCTCGCTGCCGGATCGACGCACGTCACGCACGAGCTGCCCGGCCCCGTTCCCGAAGACCCCGGCAAAGTAGAGCAGGTCGGCCCCGGACTCCCGGACGCGCGTTGCGAGCTCGCGCTGGTTGCGGGCGCTGCGGTCGATGGACTCGAAGCCGACCACCCGCAGCCCGGCTGCAGCCGCGGCAGTGCGGAACTGCGCGGCAAGGCCCCGGCCGTAGGCCTCGCGGTCGTGGATGACGTAGGCCGTCTCGTGGCCGAGGGGGCCGCGGGCCCAGGCGACGGCACCGCGGGCCTGCACGTCGTCGGTGACCGCCACGCGCAGGAAGGTGCGCACGCCCGACGGGTAGTAGCGGTCGGGCTCGCCGGGGATGCCGCTGGCACGGGTCAGGCCCACGGCCGTGGTCGCAGGGCTGACCATTGCCAGCCCGGCCTCGTTGGCGACCGGCACCTGCACCCGCGCGCACCCCGAGTTGAAGGGTCCGATAACGGCCACGACGCTCGGGTCCTCGACGGCACGGGTGATGTTCTCGATGCAGGTCTCCTCGTCCCACTCCCCTGCCTGGGAGGACCCGTCCATGGACTCGTAGTCGATGGGCCTCCCGCCCACGCGTCGGCCTGCCTGCTCGAAGGCCATGTCGATCGCCTGCACCATCGTCAGGGCCTGCGCGCGGGCGCTGCCCGACAGCGGCAGGTCCGAGACCACCCGGGGACGGTCCACCGTGCGGGTCGGATCCGGGGCTGGGGCATCGAGCTCCTCCCCCGCGACCTCCGGCTCGGCGGGAGCGGCGACGGGCCCGGGCTGGCCGCATCCTGCAACCGCCACCGCGAGCAGGCAGCAGGACGCAAGGAGTAGCGCCCTACCGGTGCCCCGTCGGTGGGGGATCGATGCGGTGGCCTGCGTCACGGTCGTTCCCGGGTCGAGCTCCTCGCGCGCACGACGCGCGCCATCCCATGCCGGGCTATCGGGTCGGGCCGGGGCCGGCGTTTCGTCCCGGGCCCGCGTTTTCCCCATGCTCGCGTGGATGACGACGGATTTCACCCCCACCCGACCACCTCTGGTTTCCCTCAAGAAGGTGGGCAACCTGTCACATGCACGTGGCCATGTAGGCCACTTTTTCGCGAAACGGGGGGTTACTTCGGAAATCATTCAGCGAACCCGCTATATTTTCTGTACATCTACAGAGGGCCATGAGGGCCCACCCAAGAACGGATTCAACGGACCATGTTTGGCAAGAA
>SKUG01000274.1 GCA_007122215.1 Thermoleophilia bacterium
ACGCATCCCCGGCGATCGCCCACCAGACGGTGTACGTGGGCTCCTACGACGGCAACTTCCACGCGCTCGATGCCCGAACGGGCGCCCGCCGCTGGAGCTATCCCACCGACGACAGGATCGCGGGCAGCGCCACGGTCATCGGTCAGGTGGTGTGGTTCTCGACCCTGGGGGGCCGCACCTACGCCGTCCATGCCCGCACGGGGGACCTGGTCTGGTCGTTCCCGGATGGCGCGTACACCCCGATCGTTACCGACGGACGGGTGGTCTTCCTTGCCGGGGCCGAGTCGCTGTACGCGCTGATCCCGCGCGGCGCTGACGATGCCAGCGACGGTGACGGTGCCGAGCCGGGCACGGAGCCGGCGGGCCAGCGACCCGGGGCCGAGCCCGCCGACGACGGTGCCGATGCCGGGGATGCGGGCGACGCCAGCCCGCAGCCCTGACGACTCCACGCGGTGCGGGTCACCAGGTTGGCCCGGTGACCAGTGCGGGCCTCAGCGCTGGACGCGAACGAACGTCGTCGGGGCGAGGCTGACCTCGCCGGTGCGTCGGTCGGCAATCAGCGCCCCGGTCATCCGCACCCGGTCACCCGGCTGCACCGCCTGGATTCCCCGGACGGACGTGAGCCCGACCGCCCAGATCTCCGCTGAGCGCGGGTAGTCCACCCAGATCCGGCGGGTGAGGTTGCTGCCGAAGAAGAGCCGCATGTTGACGGCGTGCCCGGCGTTGCTGCGCGAGGTCACGCGGCCACCGATCCGCACGCATCCGCGCAGCACCCGGTAGCGGCGCGTATCGACGAAGCGGCCCGGCTGGCGCACGCACTCGCGCGGCGGACCCCAGATCCGCACCTGTCCACGCAGTCGCCGGCCCTGCCCAAACTGCCGGTTGGCTCCCGGTGCCGGTCGTGGCTGGGCTGGTGCCGGGGCTGCGGCCCCGCCGCCGGCCGCTCCGCCACCGCCGTCGCTGGTGGCTCCGTCGCGTCCGCGAATTCCCACGGTCCGCGTGGAGGTACGACCGAAGCGGTCCCGGAGGGTGACCTGCAGCTGGTTGACCCCGTCGCGCACCAGCGTGAGCTGGACGACGGTGCGGAAGGGAACCCATGCCTGGGTGCCGCGGTGGTCGCCGCTGATCCGCATGTGCGTGACCTCCGAGCATCCGTCGCGTCCGGGGATCCGCACGTTGAAGGTGCGTGCCCGGTTCGTGCTGCCGGTGGTGACCGGGCCCAGCACCGGGCGGTCGCCGTCCGGGCGGCAGCCGCTGAGGGCAGGGGCGTGCCGGTAGAGGCGCCCCATCACCCGGGTGTTGTCGCCGGGCATCGGCACGATGACGTGCCCGCGGAAGTTGACTGCCATGCCGTGCGTGCGGCCACCGACGGCCAGTGGCGCCACGGTCCCGCGGAAGGCCCGGGTCGCCGCGTCGTAGCGCTGGATCCGGTCGCAGGAGGTGTCGAGCACGAAGACGTTGCCGTTGCCATCGAGCCCGACGTCGTACGGCGAGGAGAAGACCGCGTTGCCGGTGCAGTTCCAGCCGCCCTGGAGGCGGTTGCCGATCTCCCAGTTCGAGCGCGTCCAGCGGGGCGAGCCCGGGCCGGTGCGGTCCCAGCGCTGGATGTGGTGGTGGCGCTGCTCGCTGACGTACACGCTGGTCCCGAGCGGATGGACGTCGATCCCCATGGCGATCTCGATGCCGCTGCCGGACGTGCATGGCCCCATGTTGCCGCCGCACCCTGCCGGCACGTAGGTGTCCTGCGCCCCGAAGACGCTGCGCTGGGCCCCGGTGGGGCCGAACTCGTAGACGTAGGCATTGGCCGAGGCGTAGAGGTTGCCATGGATGTCGGTGGCGAGGTTGCGGAATCCCCAGCGATTGGCGCCGAGCTGGCGGGGCGGGATCGCAAAGCCCGTGTCGTGGACGTAGCGGCCGTCGGCGCTGCGGCGCAGCCGGTGGATCCAGCCGACGTTGGGGTAGGCGGTCACGACGTCGAGCCGCAGGTTGCCGGTGACCCAGTAGATGAACTGGCCGTCGTGGCTGGCTGCTGCGTCACGGAAGGCCGGCAGCTGGGCGGGCAGCACCACCGACTGCAGCATCCTGCCGTTCTCGTCGAGCACGAGCATGGTCCTGCCACAGGGAATCACGAAGTTGCCGTCGCCGTCGCTGCCACCGGACCAGGTCGGGCAGTTGTAGGCACGTCCGTTGCCGTCACGCAGGTCGACGTGCGTGAATGCTGCCTGTGCGCTCGCAGCATGGATCGCCATCGACGCGGCGATGATGGCCAGTGCGATGAGCGCGCGAGCGGCCCGGCGCGCGCCGGCACGGTGCTGGACGTACGAACCCTCCATGTCCCCAGCGTACGAGCCGCCGGGAATGTGTCAAGCTTCTGTCGGTCAGTCGACGCTGGCCTGTCGGGATGCCGCCAGGCCTCTGACCCACTCCAGCTCGGCCTCGAGCGTGTCCCGGAAGTCCGCCTGTGGCTCCCACCCGAGCGCCTCCCGAGCACGCGTCGTGTCTGCCGCGGTGTGGCTGACATCGCCGGCCTCGGTTGCCGCGTGGCGTATGTCGAGCGTGGTTGCAGCCAGCTCGGCGATGGTGGTGAGGGCCTCGTTGACGCTGACGATCCGGCCCCCGCCAATGTTGTAGGCACCGGCCGGGTGGGTGGACTGCATGGCGCGGACGTTGGCCTCGACCGCGTCGTGTACGGAGGTGAAGTCCCGGCTCTGGGTGCCATCGCCGTAGACGCTGATGGGCGTTCCGTCCACGGCAGCGCGCAGGAAGCGGTGGAAT
>SKUG01000140.1 GCA_007122215.1 Thermoleophilia bacterium
CACCGGCGAGCCCACCGAGCCCTCCATGGACGAGGCAGCCGAGCACGGGGTGCTGCTCATCGCCGCCGGCCACTACGCCACCGAGACCCTCGGAATACGGGCCCTCGGCGAGCAGCTGGCAGGCCGGTTCGGGGTCGAGCACGGCTTCATCCACCTGCCAAACCCGGTCTGAGCCCCTGCGACGGGCCCCTCGCGCGGGCCGCCCCCACGCCGGACACCGTTCGACTCTGGCCCGCGCGGGTATATGCTCCGGGACAGGCGACCAGCGCGTGCCCCGGGGAGCGGGCAGGCGCGAGATCCTGGGAGGGACCATGCCAGCCACCATCAGCGAGCTGTTCAGCGCTGCCGTCGAGGAGAACGGCGACCGGACGGCACACATCCACCGTGCAGGCTCGGAGTGGCGTGCAACCAGCTACGCGGAGCTCGGCGAGCAGGTCCGCCGCTTCGGCGCCGGGCTGCTGAAGCTCGGCCTGCAGCCCGGCGATCGGGTGGCCATCCTCGCGAACACCCGCCCGGAGTGGGCCGTGGCGGACTTCGCGCTGATCGGCGCGGGGATCATCGTGGTGCCGATCTACCAGACCTCCAGCCCCGCCGAGTGCCAGTACATCCTCGAGAACTCGGGCGCACGCGCCGTGATCGTGGAGGACGCCGGCCGCTACGACCGGATCCAGCCCGCCGTCGAGGCGCTCGACGGGCTCGAGTGGGTGATCGCGATGGACGACACCGACCTCGGCGACGAGGTCTTCGCGATGCACGCGATCGCAGCCAGCGCCGAGGCCGACGACCTCGCATCCTGGGACCGCACGGCCGCCGATGCCAGCCCCGAGCAGATGCTCACCTACATCTACACCTCCGGCACCACCGGCCCCCCCAAGGGCTGCATGCTCACCCACGGCAACTACGCCAACATGGTGGAGATGGTGTTCGAGGCCGGTGACATCTTCCGCAGGGACGATCGCGTCGTGCTGTTCCTGCCGCTGGCCCACACCTTCGCGCGCCTGATCCACTTCCTGACGATCGAGGGCGGCATGGAGCTCGTGTTCTCCAACCCGCTGACGGTGCTCGACGACCTTGCCGAGACGCGCCCGACCATCCTGCCCTCGGTGCCGCGCGTGTTCGAGAAGGCCTACAACAAGGTCCAGGCGCGCATGGCCGAGGCCACCGGCCCGCGCGCGAAGCTCGCCTCGTGGGCGATGGGCGTGGGCCGCAAGCGTGGCCGCTACGTGATGGCCAACAAGTTCGTGCCGCTGCTGCCGGCAGCCGAGTGGCTGGTCGCGAAGCAGCTCGTCTTCAGCAAGATCCACCAGAGCTTCGGCGGCAACGTGCGGCTGGCCGTGTCGGGCGGGGCGCCGCTGTCGCGGGAGATCCACGAGTTCTTCCTCAGCGCCGGGATCGTGATCCTCGAGGGCTACGGCCTGACCGAGTCGACCACGGCGCTGACCCTGAGCATGCCCGACCGCTTCCGCACCGGCTCGGTCGGCCCGGCGCTGCCGCGCTGCGAGCTGGAGATCGCCGAGGACGGGGAGATCCTCGCCCGCGGGCCCCACATCTTCCAGGGCTACTACGGCAACGAGGAGGCCACCCGCGAGGCGATCGACCGCGACGGCTGGCTGCACACCGGGGACATCGGCAAGCTCGAGCGGGGCATGCTCTACATCACCGATCGCAAGAAGGACATCATCGTCACGGCCGGCGGCAAGAACGTCGCCCCGCAGCTGCTCGAGGGCGGCCTCAAGGCCCAGTCGCTGATCTCCCAGGCGCTCGTGCACGGCGACAAGCGCCCCTTCCTGACGGCGCTCATCACGCTCGACGCCGATGATGCCGCCGCGATGGCCGAGGAGCACGGGCTGCCCCGGGACATGGTGGACTTCATCGCCAGCGATGCGGTGATCGACCACGTGCAGGCAGCCCTCGACAAGGTCAACGCCGCCCACGGACGCTCGCACCAGGTCAAGCGCTTCCGGATCCTCCCGGTGGACTTCACCACCGAGTCCGGCGAGCTCACGGCCTCGATGAAGCTCAAGCGCAAGGTCGTCCACGACCGCTACGGCCAGTACATCGACGAGATGTACGAGGACGGCGCCGCCGACGCAGCCGCGGTGACCGATGCCGAGCTCGTCGCACGCCACCAGCGCTGGCAGCAGTCCGAGCAGGAGACCGCCGTGCACTGACGGCAGGGCGGCACTGGCCGGTCGCACGGCACGGTCCCGGGGCGCGTGGCGGAGCGGCCGGCAGGACTCGTGCGGCAGGGCAGCGGCACGGGGCAGCGCTCAGCCGTTGGCTGCGCTGCCTTCCTCGAGGATCCGTCGCCAGCGGCTCGTGCCCGACTCGGCATCCCGGCTGGCCTCGAGCGCCTCGATCACCGCACGGCGGCTGATCTGGATGCCGTTGCGGGCACAGACCTCGCGGTAGTGGTCGAAGCGGGTCCCCAGCTGCACCACCACCGACTCGAAGCCGTGGCGGGCGATCTGCACGACCTGCGAGAGGTTGAACAGCGAGGTGTCGAACATCAGCCGGTCGTCATGGCGCGGCTCGATCAGCACGAAATCCACCCCGGGGTAGACCTCCCGCCAATGGTCGAGGCGCTCGCGCATCGCCGCCCAGACCAGGGTCTTGAAGGTCTGGCTGGCAACGGCGGACATCCCGCGCTCGGAGATCGACCGCTTGCGCCCGCCCCGCACGCTGCGCACGAGGCGATCGTTCACGTAGGGGACGATCGGGTTGACGATCACCACCAGGCCGACGTCCTCGCGGACGGCTGCCTCGA
>SKUG01000035.1 GCA_007122215.1 Thermoleophilia bacterium
CGAAGACCTCGCCGTGCTGGTACGGGCTCATGGTGCCCGGATCGACGTTGATGTACGGATCGAACTTCTGGATCCAGACCCGCTGGCCACGAGCCTTGAGCAGCCGGCCGAGCGAGGCCGCCGAGATCCCCTTCCCCAGCGAGGAGACGACCCCGCCGGTCACGAAGACGTACCGCACCGGCCTGCTGCTGCGTCCTGAATCGGTTCCCATGCCGGCTATCGTACCGGTCGCCGTGCGGGTGGACCTGCAGCAGCAGGCTCCTGGTCCCGGCCGAACCGGCCCTCACGCAGGGCCCGGGCATGCGCGAGCGCGGTCTCGTCGCCGGGTGCGGCACCGGCCATGCGAACCAGCTCGGCGACGATGGCCTCCTCACCGTCGACGCGCTCGATCCTGGTCCGCCCGTCGGCCTTGTCGACCGTCACGATCGAGGTGGCCCGGGCCGCGACCTGGGGCAGGTGGGTGACACAGAGCACCTGGGCCGTCGACGCCAGGGCGACAAGGCGACCGGCGACGGCGTGGGCGGTGCGCCCCCCGATGCCGGCATCGACCTCGTCGAAGACGAGCACGGGTGCCTCCCCGCGGCCCGCTGCGACCTGCAGCGCCAGCGCGATGCGGGACAGCTCACCGCCCGATGCCGCCGAGCGGACGGGCGCGGGATCGATCCCGGGGTTGGCGGCCACCAGCAGCTCCACCCTGTCGCTCCCGGTCGGCCCGAGGGGCGCTGGCGAGACGTCGAAGGCCACCGAGCATCCCGACATCCCGAGCCGCTCCAGCTCCTGGGCACAGCGCCGGGCAACCGCGGCAGCGGCGCGGCGACGGGCAGCGCTGACCTCACCTGCCAGCTGGTCGAGCCGGTGCGCGATCCTGTCCCGGTCGACACGGGCCCGCTCGAGGTCGGCATCGAGCGACCCGAGGCGCTCCAGCCGGGCAGCGAGCCGGTCCCGGGTGGCAATGACCGCCTCGGTCGTCCCCCCGAAGCGGCGGTGCAGCTCGTCGTACTCCCCGAGGCGCTCCTCGACCCGGCCCGCCTGCTGGTCGGCACCGCGGACCTCCTCCAGTCGGCTGCGCAGGTCGCGAACGAGGTCCGACAGCACCTCCTGCTGGATCGTCGCGCGCTCGGCCAGCTCCCCCAGGGTGCCGGCAGCGGCGCCCGTGCGCAGGGCGGCAATGCCTGCTGCGAGCATGCCCGCGGAACCATGCTCGCCATCGAGCAGGGACAGCGCCCGCTCGAGGGCTGCCTGGGTCGCTGCCTGGTTGCGGATCAGCTCGCGCTCGGCCAGCAGCTGCTGCTCCTCCTGCTCGCACGGGTCGAGGTCGAGGATCATCCGATGGTCGGCCGCGAGCTGCTCCTGGTGGCCCTGCAGCTCGCGCTCGGCCTCCTCGAGGTCCCGGAGCGTGGCGCCTGCTGCGGCGAGCTCGCGCCAGAGCACCGGGAGCTCCTGCCGGGCACGTGCTGCATCGCCGTCGAGCTGTGCGTCGATGATGGTGCGGTGCCAGGTGGGGTCCAGCAGCCGCCGCTGGCCGTGCTGCCCCGAGACCGCCACCAGGAGGTCGCCGGCAGCCCGCAGGTCGGACCGGCTGATCGTCCGGCCCCAGGCGAACGAGCGGCTGCGGCCGGAGGCGAAGATCCGACGGGCGAGCACCAGCGGCTCGCCTGCTGCTGGGCGAAGCGCCAGGAACGGCTCGAGGGCCGGGTCGTCCCAGGCCTCGTCAGGCACGTCGATCGCAGCCTCGATCCAGGCCTCGTCGGCCGCCGGGCCCACCAGGTGCGCACCGGCATCGCCGCCCAGCAGGAGGTCGACCGCAGCCAGCAGCAGCGACTTGCCGGCCCCGGTCTCTCCGGTGATGCAGGTCAGGCCCTCGCCCAGCTCGAGGTCGGCGTCATCGACGATCACCAGGTTCTGGATGCGCAGCGACTCGATCACGTCAGGACTCCGGTGGAAGATGGGCTGGCCGACCGGCACCGGACACGGCCTCCGGGGGGGCTGCCTGCCGGCCTGGATGGTTCGGGTCGAAGGGATTGGCGTTGCCTGCCAGGAAGCGGTCGCGGTAGCGGTCGAGTCCCGTGGTTCCTGGCAGCAGGCCGAGGCGGGCCCGGGCCGCGGACATGCCGACCTCGAGGCTGGCGCCCGGCCCGAGCGTTCCCACCGGCTCGCCGTCGGCCAGCACGCGCAGGCCCGCGCCCCGGCCGAGGTGGGTGAGTCGGATGGCGCGCCCGCGCGGCAGCACGAGGGACCGGGCTGACAGCAGGTGCGGAGCCACGAACCCGCTCACGAAGCAGTCGACGTTCCAGTCGAGGATCGGTCCGCCGTTGGAGAGGTTGTAGGCAGTGGAGCCGACGGCCGTCGCCACCACCATGCCGTCACACGGCACCCCGCCCATCTCCACCGTTCGATGACGGACGCCTCGGCGGCCGTCGAGCACCGACCAGTCGAGCTGGATGATGCGCCCGGTCGCCGGAGCGGCTGCGAGGACGTCGTTGACGGCGGTGAAGCGCTCGCCACCGAGGTCGAGCTGCAGCACCGAGAGGTTCGTGACCTCCATCCGGCCACCGGCAACGGCATCGAGCACGTCGTCCAGGTCGCGCGCTCCGGCCGCGGTCAGGTAGCCCAGCGTGCCGAAGTTCACCCCGACCACGACGGGGCCGTCACGGAGTCGGTTCAGCACCCGCAGCAGGGTGCCGTCGCCGCCCAACACCAGGGCGACGTCGGACTCCAGCGCCGCATCGGGCCAGCCAATGCTCCGGGTCACCTCCTCGGCGCC
>SKUG01000088.1 GCA_007122215.1 Thermoleophilia bacterium
CGGTTGCCGCGGCCGTCGCGGGCCCACGGGCGTGCAGCGTCCCGCCGAGCTCGCTGGCGACCTCGGCCGCGCCGGCTGCGCTGCGCAGCCGGCTGGCTGCGGAGACCAGCTCGACGGTCGAGGCATCCCCGGGGCCGGACGCAGCGCGTTCGGTCAGGTGGTCGGATGCTGCCCGCAGGCGGGCGCCAATCGTCGGGATGGGGGTCGTGCGCTCGGCGAGCGCTGCAGCGTCGGATCCGGCGCGCAGGGCATCGGAGATCCCGGCCAGCTGGGAGCTGCGGACCGCGTGTCCGAGCAGGCGGTCGTGGAGGAAGGCCTCGGTCGGGGCGCTGGCCATGAGCTCGCCGCGCAGCCCCGAGATCGCCCGGGCAGCCGTGATCGCGTCGTCGGCGGCCGGGGCCGTGCCGGGGAGCCAGCCGTGGACCGTGGCGCGCTCCGGGGTGGCATCCGCGAGCGCGCGCAGTGCCTGGGTGGCCGTGTCGATGTGCGCCCGTGAGCGCGCGATGGCGTCTGCGGTGATCGCTGGCAGGCTCATCCTCGTGTGTCCCTGGTCGTCGTCCCGGCCATCGCGTCAGGCCCCTCCCAACAGGTCATCGAGCCCAACGCCCGCATTCGTTGCGGCTGGGGCCCGCGGGCCACCTGGTGCGGGACCCGTCGCAGGTGCGGGTGCCACGGGCGCGGGGGCGGCCGTGCGGGCCGTGGAACGACCCGCAGGCGGTGTCATCGAGGGGGCGTCGAGCAGGCCCCGCACGAGGTCGAAGAGTCCGGCACCATCGACCTGACCTGCGGATGCGGCGGTTCGAAGTGACCGGGCGGATCCGGCCCGTCCCAGTCCCTCCAGCCCCGCGGCAGCGAGGTGCGACTCGAGGTGGAGCCGTTCGAGGTCGGCGTGGCCGGATGCCAGCTCGTCCGCCACCGCCTCGAGTCGCGAACGAACTATCGGCAGCAGGTCTCCTGCGTCGACCCCGGACGTGCCGCCCGGCGCCCTGCCGCCCTCGAACGCCGTCGCGAGCTGTCGGTAGGGAGCGGCCGGCCCGGCATCGCCCCCGGGGCTGCCCAGCAGGGCGTGGATCCCGTCCGTCACGGATGTCGCCAGGCGCAGTCGTGTTGCCTCGCTGACGCCATCGAGGGCCGCGTCGGGGGCACTTGCCTGCACGGCCGCCGCGAACCGCGCATCGAGGCCCTCGCGCATGGACGGGGCGGCAAGGTCGAGCGCGTGGCTGCGCAGGCTGGCAAGGCCCCCATGGGCGATCGCCAGCGCAGCGGGTTCGGCTCCCATCCGCGCCCGGGCGCGCACGTCGGAGCGCAGCCCGTCGAGGGCATCGACAACGATCCGCAGTGCCCGCCCGGTGCCGCGCCCGCCCGGTGCCAGCAGGTCGTGCGCTGCCGTGAGCCGAGCGGCAGCGCCGGCAAGGTCCCCCCGCGTGCGGGAGGTCATCGTTGCCACCACCTGGACCGCATCGTTGACACGTGGGTACGACGTTGGCAGCAGCTGCTGCCTGGTGCCGAGGACGCGTGAGCGATCGGCAATGACGTCGGTCCCGTGCCGGGCCGAGCGCAGGGCCTCGACGGCTGCCGCGACCTGTGGGCCGACCTGGTCGACTCCCTCCAGCGCCTGTGCCAGGGGTTCGAGGGCGTCGGCCTGGTGGAGCGACTCCACGCGGATGGGGTGGGTCTGCTCGCGGATCGCCCCTGCTGTCCGGGGCACGCGTTGCAGGCGCCCTGCAAGGTGGTCGGCATCCGCGGCTGCCTGCGCAAGGACGGCCAGCTGGGCCCGTGTGCCGGCCACACCCATGGTGGCTAGGCCGATGCCTCGCGGGCGATCGGGGCCGTGGGGGCCTCCACCGTCACCGGGCGTGGCGTTGCCTCGATCACCGGGCGTGGCGGCGCATCGACGGCGTGGGCGGGTGGGCCGCTCGGTGGAGCCGGCGGTGGCGTCACCGATCCCCGATGCGCCTCCAGCTCCCCGACGACGCGGGCGAGGGTCTCGCGGGCCTCATGGAGCTGGGTGTGGTTGGGAATGATGTCGCGATGCATGCCCTCGGCCTGCTCCTGGAGCGTGCGGGCCGCGGTGCGCACCTGCTCGATGGTGGCCGAGTCCACGAGGTCCTCGAGGAGCTTCGCGCCGCGCTCGGCGGCCGTGCCGGCCGAGTGGAAGCCGGCCCGTGCAGCGAAGAAGGCAGGTGCCCAGGTGCCGATGTCCCCGTTGCGGCTGGCACCGGACTGGTGGAGGCTGGTGAAGGCCCGGTCGACGCTGCTGCCGGCCGTCCGGAAGATCTGGTTGGCCGCGGCAATCTGCCGGGTGGTCACTGCAGCTGACATGCGTCCCCGTCCTCGTTCCTGTCCCGTCTGGTCCCACCCGGGTGTCGGCGATCTGCCGGGCGGGCGTTTCAGCGTGTGGGCTGCTGGCTGGGACAGGTGCCGCTCACCGGCGAGGCTCACCTGCTGGCTCGTTCCGGCGCGCGGGCGCACGCCCGGGAGGTGCAACGCAGGCAGGTGACGGTGCCGATACCCCGGCGGGAGGATGCGCGCGTGTCGCGAGCAGGGACAATCGACCTCGTCGTCGTCGGGGCCGGGCCGGGAGGCCTTGCCACCGCGATCCACGCGCGCACCCACGGGCTGCAGGTGTCCGTCCTCGAGGTCGCCGGGCGGCTGCCCGACGTGTCCAACGTGGTGGCGCTCGATGCCGGGGTCCTGCGGTCGCTGCAGGCCGCGGGCGTACGGCTGCCCCCGTCGGCTGCCC
>SKUG01000201.1 GCA_007122215.1 Thermoleophilia bacterium
GCCTGGGGTCTTGGTCGCGGCGTGTCGGCCGGTGCGGCGGACCGGCTGGGGCGGGGCGCGTTGCGGGCGCTGGTGGCCACCTCACCGGCTACGGCGTGGCTGCTGATCACGGCGGGGCTGGTGGGGTCCTGGCTGGCGACGCACGTGCCCGGTGGCGCGGACACCGTGGTGCCGCACTGGTATTACCTGCCGATCGTGTTCGCCGCGGCGCGTTTCGGCCCGCTGGCCGCCCTGCTTGTCGCGCTGGTTTCAGGGCTGCTGGCCGGTCCGTTGACGCTGGTCAACGTCGCCGACTCGACGGCTCAGGAAACGGCCCGCTGGCTGTCACGCACCGCCTTCTTCGTCGTCATCGGCCAGTTCATGGCCGGCCTGGTCAGCCCCGCGCTGCCCAATGCGATCGACGAGCTGCGCCGCCGCCGGCACGTCCGCGCGGTGGGCCACGGCCTCGCCAACGGCGAGTTCTACTGCGTCTACCAACCCATCGTCGACCTCGCCACCGCTCAGCCCGTGGGTGTGGAGGCGCTGGTGCGCTGGCGCCACCCCCGCCTCGGTGAGCTCGCCCCCGGGGCGTTCCTTCCGGCTGCCGAACACACCGACGTGATGCACGAGCTGGGCGGGTTCGTGCTCGACACGGCCTGCCGCCAGGCGGCCGCCTGGAACGCGTTGTGCGGGCAGCACGGCTGGCCGCGGCTGCAGCTCAACGTCAACCTCTCCGGCCGCGAACTGGAAGCCCCCGATCTCATCGACCGGGTGCGCCGCAGCCTCGAGACCAACCACCTGCGGCCCGCACAGCTGTGCCTGGAGATCACCGAGAGCGTCCTCATCGACGACGTCGACGCCTGCGTGCGCCAGCTGACCGCGCTCCAGTCCCTCGGGGTGCAGCTCGCCGTCGACGACTTCGGCACCGGCTATTCCTCACTGTCGGCCGTGCACCGCTTCCCCCTCGACGTTCTCAAGGTCGACCGCAGCTTCATCGAAGCCCTCGGCAACGGCGGCCAGAGCGAGGCGATCTGCGGCGGCATCGTGCTGTTCGCACGCACGGTAGGGCTCACCACCGTGGCCGAAGGCATCGAAACCCCTGCGCAGCACCAGGCCGCTGTCGACTGCGGCTACGACCACGCCCAGGGCTACCACTACGACCGGCCCATGTCCGGACACGACGTCACCCACCTGCTGCGACACCAGCCCCCCAGCAGCAGCACATCCAACGACGTCAACACCGCGAAGGCAGGCGCAGGCCAGCCGGCTGTGCTGCCGTCACCCTAACGGCGCATCCCAGCACCAAAGCGCAGCACGAGAACGTGAGCACGACGACGCACTCGTGGTTTGCCCGACGGAGACATTGGACCGCACTTGCGGCGATCGTATTTGCCGCTTTGTCAGCGCTATCCGTCGACGGCCGGCGCGTCTGGCCGGGGGCGTTCCCAGCGCACCTGGCCGATGCCGCTGGCGGCGGGGATCTCGAGGCGGAAGTACTGCTTGAGCATCTCGCCCCCGGGGCGGGGGTAGGTCGCGCCCGACTTCATCAGCAGGCTGCGGGGGTTCGCCATGCGGGCCAGGACCCGCCATCCGATCGTGGGCCGGTGGCGAACTTGATGTGCCTGGTGGCTACCCGGTCGTCGGGGATCTGATCCGGCAGTCCGATGTAGAACTCAGGCGTCCAGCGGTGCGGCCACCTCCTCGGCGAAGTTTCGCCGAAACGCGTCGGCGACCTTGCCGTAGCCCTCTGCTACGCCCCCATGGACCTTCCGCACCCGCTGCTTCACCGCATCCCTCCAACTCCTGCGCTGCGCGATGCGGTCGCTGAGCGCCGGTGTGGCCGGCTCGGGTCACGCTCGGTGGGCGGTTAGGCCTCCTTCAGGTCGCGTCGGCGGAAGGCGGTGATGCCCAGCGCAGCGGCGAGCGCGCCGATGAGCACCATGACGGCCGCTGCCGCCATGTCGAGGTCGGCCACGGGCACTTCGGCGAGGTGACGGAAGGGGCTTGCGTCGAGCAGCGTGTCGGGCAGCTCGAGCAGCGGTCCGACGAAGTCGAGCAGGAAGGCGGCGATCACGAGCCCGTAGGTCAGCGGGGCGGTCAGCCGCGGGAGCAGACCGAGCACGAGGATGCCCAGCCCGAGGAACAGCAGCGCAGCGGGTGCGAGGTTGAGCCCGGCGCGCAGCGCGTCGCCGGTGGCGAGCGCGGTGCCGCCCAGCGCCGTGGCGGCCCACACCGAGACCGAGACTGCCAGGGCGAGCACGACGACGCCGACGGCGGCGGCGAGCGTGCGGGTGGCCAGCCAGGGCACGCGCCCGACGGGGCGGGCGAGTAGGTGCTCGATGCGCCAGCTGGCCTCCTCCTCGCGGATCGCGGCCGCCTGCGCGGCGGGGAACAGCGCCACACCGACGAAGAAGAAGAACCCGAGGATGATCGCTACGAACCCCTCGGGGGTGTGCAGCGCGGTGTAGCCCATCTGCTCGTACACCGTCATCGCCTCCGGCATGTCGGCCATGACGGCGACGAAGTCGGCGGTGAGCAGCGTGAACACGAACGCGGCGGCTGCCAGCACGGCGGCCCAGCCGGCCACGGCGGCGCCGGTCAGCCGCACGGCCAGGCCGAGCTGCCCGCCGACCGGCCGGGCTCGGGTGGGCGAGAACCCCGCGCCCCCGACGAGGCCGGCGTGCAGGTCCCTGCGCGCCAGGATGAACGCGGTGGCGAGCAGGACGACGACGAGGGCCGCAAA
>SKUG01000032.1 GCA_007122215.1 Thermoleophilia bacterium
CGACGGTCCCGCAGGAAGCGTGCAGCGCCATCAACCGTGGCGCGCAGCAGCAGGTCGTCCTCGCTCCACTGGGTTCCCTCGCCGGCGGTGAGCCGGGGATCCTTCACGGGTGCGGGCTCGAGGTCGCGGCCGCGGACGTCCATGCCGGGCGTCCCGTCGACCCGGGGAATCCGCCGAACCAGCTCGGTGCCGGCCGGAACGCCCTCCCGCCAGCCACGGTTCCAGTCGATCAGCGCCTGCAGCTTGCCATCGGTGCCGTCGATGCGCTCGGTGCCGCGTGCGACGACGGCCTGCGTCCCGGGCGCTTCGACCGCAGCTGCAACGGCATCCTCGTCGATCCCGTGGCGGACGCCTGCCTCGTCCAGTGCGGCGAGCGCCTGCTCGACCGTGGGGTCCGGAGCCGGGGTCCGGTCGACGTGCGGCTGCAGTGCAAGCTCGCCCGTTGCAGCGCCAGCATCGACTGCCCGGGTCCGCCTCCCCTCCACTGGCCGGACGACCAGCCGTGCCTCCATCCCGTCACGGCTGACCTGGACGTCGTGCTCCACCGTGCCGGGAACCACCGCGCCAGTGACCTCCACCTGGTCGCCGCTGCGGACGTGGCACTCCTGCCCGGGTGCGTCCGAGCCGTTGACGCGAACGCCGAGCGTGTCTGGCCACGACAGCCGGACGCTCCCGGGACCATCCCCGAGGACCTCGACCCTGCCCCCGGACACGCGCACCTGAACCGGCACGCCGCCGGTCGGGGCTGGGGTGTCCGTGGAGGTCATGTGGTCCGCTGCTCCTTCGTGCTGCCTCGTGGGTGCCTCTTCGGCAGGGACTGACCAGACCTTGAGCGTCGGCCGGCGCGTCAGGAAATGCTCAGGTTGGTGATCACCGGCAACACCGGCACTTCCCGATCCCGATAGTCCGGAGAACGTGTGTGGACACCCCCCCGTGGAAGGGACGACGATGTACGCTGCCCCCTGCCCCCGTGACGACCTCGATGCAGCCTTCATGGAGCTGATGGATCGCCTGACCGAGCGACGGAACGAGCTCTGGCAGGCCTACCACGACGCCACCTCCGATGCCTCACCGGGCCGGTATGACTCGGTGGAGTCCGAGTGCTGGAGCGTCCTGCAGGCTGCGCTGTCGGGAATCGACGCGGAGGAACGTGCAGTTCGTCGCGAATACGAGCGTCGGCTCAATGCCTTCGGCCTTGCTGCCGATAGCAGCGCCCGACGTGTCAGCTGAACGGGACATCCACGCACGCGCCGGGACGACATCCGGCTCCTCGACGGGTGCCCTCGCAGCGTACCTTGCCGGCTCCTGCGGCCACGTCTGGATCGACGCATCGATCGCCGAGGCCGGATTCCGCTTCCACCGTGCCATCAGCGACGAGATCCCCCACTTCTTCAACCGGCGCAGCAGCATCGGCAGCACGCGCATCGCGCTGACGCTGCAGGGCGGGATCACGCTGGAGGGAAGCGACCCGTTCGCCGACTGTGCCAGCCACGAGGAGGCAGTTGGGCTGCTGGCGGGTCCCGTGGCCGGCCAGTCCCTGTGGACGGTCATCGTCACCATCGGTGGGGCGATGCACGGCGTCTCGGACATTGCGTCTCCCCGCTTCATTGCCCAACGTCCGGCGGAGTTCCGGATGATCGCCGAGCGGCTGGTCTCCCTCGGGGTGCTGCCCGCCTCGTCCTGCCCGCTCTGCTGCCGCTAGCATGCGGTACCCTTGCTCCCCTCCATGTCGTCGTCGCCGACACCTGCGCTCCCTGAGCGGCCACTTCGCGTCCTGATCGTCGCGTTCTACTTCCCGCCAGCAGGCGGCGGTGGCGTCCAGCGGGTCCTCAAGTGGTGTCGGTACCTCCAGGAGTTCGGGATCGAGCCCCACGTGCTCACCCCCGACGATCCGCGCTGGATCGACGAGGATCCCGACCTCGAGGTCCCTGCCGGAACGACGGTTCACAGGGCCCGGTACGTGGGCCTGCGACCTGGACAGCCCGGGCAGCTGCTCCACGGGCTCCGGGGAGCACGCCGGATCCTGCGTCGGCTCGCACTGCAGCCCCGGCGCTTCCTGGTGCCGGACGTGGTCGCCACGTGGCGCCTCACTGCGATCCGCCGTGGCGTCCGCGTGGTGCGGGAGCACGACATCGACGTCGTGCTCTCGACCTCGCCTCCAGCCACCGACCACGTCGTTGCGGCCGCGATCGCGCGCCGGACCGAGCGGCCCCTGGCCTGTGACCTGCGGGATTCGTGGCTGGCCGACCCCCGGCTGCGCACCGATCGCCGGAGCGTCGCGCTCAAGCAGCTGCTGGCCGCTCGCATGGAGCGGCGCAGCGTCGGTCGGGCCGGACTGGTCACGACTGCCGCCGACTCGATCAGTGAGGAGGTTCGTGCGCGCCACGGGAGCACGATCCGGCAGGTCCTGACCATCCGCAACGGCGCCGATGCCGCCGACTTCGCTGCCGATCCCGCCCTCGATGCGCCGCCGGAGCGGTTCGTGGTCACGCACACGGGCGGCTTCTATGGCCTCCGCCGTCCTGGCCGGGTCCTCGATGCGATCGAGGCGATGCCGGATCGGCAGGAGCTGGACGCCAGCCGCATCCTGCTGCGGTTCGTCGGCCAGCTGCCGGCTGCCGATGCGGAGCGCATCGCCCGGTCACCACGGCTGGCCGGGTGCGTGGAGCACACGGGCTTCGTGCCGTACCGTCAGGCGCTCGCCCACCA
>SKUG01000262.1 GCA_007122215.1 Thermoleophilia bacterium
GCCGGCGTGCAGGCCGTGCATGAGCGTGGTCTTGCCACAGCCGTTGCGTCCTGCGAGCACGACGGTCTCGCCCTGCTCGACCACGAACTCGCGCGCAGCCAGCAGCTCGTGGTCATAGCCCACGCGGATCCCCTCGGCCTGCAGCTGCACCCGTGCTGTGCGTCCCACCGGCGGCAGCTGGAAGCGCATCCGGCGCCGCGCCGCGTGGTCGACGTGCTGGGGCATGTGCTCACGCAGCTTCTCCAGCGCCTTGACGCGGCTCTGGGCCTGCCGCGAGCGGGTGCCGGCCGAGAACCGATCCACGAAGCGCTGAAGCCGCGCAGCCTCGGTCTGCCACCTCTCGACCTGGCGCTGGGCGGTGAGGGCCTCTACGGCCTGCTGGGCGCGGTACTCGGTGAGCGTGCCACGGAAGACCCGGGCGTGTCCGGCGCTGAGCTCGATCACCGCCGAGCAGGTGGTCTCTGCGAACCAGCGGTCGTGGGTGACCACCACGACGGCCGCGTCGAGCTCGGAGAGGTAGCCGGCCAGCCAGTCGATCGCGACCAGGTCGAGGTGGTTGGTGGGCTCGTCCAGCAGCAGCACGTCAGGCCGGTCGGCCAGCACCCGCGCCAGCGCGGCGCGGGTCAGCTCGCCACCCGAGAGCGTGTCGACCGGCTGCTCGAACTGCGACTCCTCGAACCCCAGGCCGCGCAGCAGCCGGCTGACATCCTCGGTCCAGGTGTGGCCGCCGACGCGATCGAGATCGGCCTGGAGGTTGCCGTACTCGTCCAGCACGTCCTGCCCCTCGGCCATCAGCTGCTCGAGCTCGCGCATCCGCGCCTCGATCAGCTGCGGCTCCTGCGGCGCGGCAAACTCCCGCAGCGGCAGCGGGCTGCGCGCGGGACGCTGGTCGTGCAGGCCCACGCGAACGCCGGCTGCGAGGGAGACCCCACCGCCATCGGGGCTGCGCTGCCCGGCAAGGGTGCTGAGCAGGGTGGTCTTGCCGGCGCCGTTGGGGCCGACCAGCGCGAAGCGGTCGCCGCGTGCGAGCTGCAGGCTGACGCCGTCCATGAGGACCGTCGGCCCGAAGGCGACCATGATCTCCTGTGCAGTCAGCAGCGTCATGCGGGCGTGTCTCCTGCCGCCGGGTGCGCGAGCGCGCAGGCCGGTGGGGGAAGGCTACCGTGCGTGCCCGCTCCCGCAAACCGTTAGGATTGCCTCAACCTGCATGGGGCAGGTGTGGAGCGCGCGCTGCGGGCAGCTCGGCGCGCCGGTTGGTCAACCAGCCGAGGAGGACACCATGGGCATCGATCCGATTCAGGCCACCTACGCCGCGCTGGCACACGTCCCGGCGCCTGCGGCGATGCCACCTGCCCCGTCAGCGGCGGGCACGGCGGCCGTCGGGATGGCGGCCGGGATGACCCCGAACGCGCTGGTTGCCACGGGCTTCGATGCACCGCTCCGCGAGGCGACCCTCGGCAAGCGCATGAGCGCGCGCGAGCGCTTCGCCACGCTCCAGCAGCGGTTCCGGCCCGAGGCCGCCAGGGGCGTGAACGTCAGCTTCCAGTTCAACCTCACCGGGCCCGGCGGAGGCAAGTGGTTCGTCACCATCCGCAACGGCAAGCTCACCGTCAAGGAAGGCACCGGGCCCAACCCGACCGCGACCCTCACGGCCAGCGCCGAGGACTACGTGAAGATGGCCGAGGGGGAGATGAACAAGATGGTCGCCTTCGTGCGCGGGCGCCTCAAGGTCGAGGGCGACCGCAAGGCCCTCGAGCAGTGGGACACCTACTTCCGCCCGGCCTGATCCTCCGAAGCGGTCCGGTTCAGGGCGTTAGCACCTCGACGATCATCGAGGCCTCGTAGCGGCCCGGCGCCTGGTTGGTTGCCGTGCGCAGGCCCCACACGAGGTCGACCCGGCCCTCGTGGCTGGCATCGGAGATGCTGGCGATCGTCAGCGGGGAGGTGGGCACCGGGTTCCACGGATCCGAGTTGAGCGGCTCGCAGTGGTTGGGGGTGTTGGCCACGTCCACTGGCCAGGTCGTGGTGGTCTCGGGGGAGGCATCCTGCACGCATGCGCCGAACATGTTCGTTCCTGTTGTCCAGTTCCGTGCGTTCGGGGCGGTTGGCTTGTAGTCGGCGATCTCGTTCCCGCTGGCGCTGCGGGTAGTGCTGGACCCGTGCAGGTTGAGCGACTCGTTCCCGATCGGCACCACGGCGGTAGGCCGTGGCGGGCCGATGTACGGGTAGCTGATCGAGGTCCAGGTCTGGCCGTTGTCATCCGAGAAGCGCGTCCAGGTGTCCACGCCGGCCCAGATTCGCCCACTTCCCGGCGCGCGGGCCATGGTCATGGTGACGCCACCGGTGCCGTTTCCCACGCTCCATGAGTCCCCGCCGGTCGAGGTGATGTTGAGGCTGTTCCACGCCCGGGCTGCGACCACGACATCCTCTGATACGGCGACGATGCCGGTGATGGTGTGGGTCATCGACGGTGATGGCAGGGAGGTCGTCCAGGTCCCGCCGCCGTTGGTGGTGCGGTGGATGCTGCCGTTGTCGGTGCCGGCGAAGGCAACCTGCTCGCTTGCCGCGGCAACCGACCGGAACCGCCAGGTCGTGCCCGATGGCTGCACCGCCCATGTCGCGCCCGCATCCTCCGAGTGCAGGATCGTGCCCGCCCGCCCCACCGCCCAGGCATGGGTCGCCGATGCGAACTCCACGTCCCA
>SKUG01000057.1 GCA_007122215.1 Thermoleophilia bacterium
GCACGCTCGACACGACCTTCGCCGGGGACGGCACCCTGCTGGTCGACATCGCACCGGGCTCCGGGGTGGACCTCGTCCGGTCACTCGCGATCCAGGACGATGGTCGGATCCTCGCAGCGGGCGAGTGCGACATGGGTGCCATGGGTGGCCTGGACTTCTGCGCCGCCCGGCTCAACCCGGACGGCACGCTGGACACGGGCTTTGCCGGGGACGGCAAGTTCACCCTCGCCATCGCGCCCGGCAATGGCATCGATGGCGCCCGCTCGGTGGCGATCCAGCCCGATGGCAGGATCGTCCTGGCAGGCGGGTGCGAGATGGGTGGTGCAACCGGATACGACTTCTGCGTTGCGCGCCTGGAACCCGATGGCACCCTCGACGGGTCCTTTGCCGGGGATGGAACCATCACCATCGACATCGCGCCGGGTGGGGACAGCGACTACGGCCGTGCGGTGACGATCCAGCCGGATGGGGCAATCGTGGTGGCAGGACGCTGCGACGTCGGGGGCAGCACGGGGACGGACATGTGCATCGCCCGCACCACCCCCGACGGAACGATGGACGAGGGGTTTGCGGAGGATGGCCGCCTAATCCTGCCAGTCGCACCGGGCAGCGGGGATGAGGACCTCGAGGGCGTGGCGCTCGGGCCCGATGGCAGGATCGTCGTTGCGGGACACTGCGACATGGGAGGACCGACCGGCTGGGACTTCTGCGTGGCGGTGCTCGCAGGCGGCGCCACGCTCGGCCAGTACGTGGAAGGCACCAGCGACTGGGACACGGCGGGAACCAGCCACTTCGCGGCGTGCCTGCGGGCTGTCGAGGATGCGACCGCCACCTGGACGGCGAACGCCACCTGCCCGGCCAGCACCGGTGCCTGGTGGAACGCGGTTCCCGAGTCTCCCGGCCAAGTCGCCGAGGCCGGCGGGCCGGCGTCCGGCACCGTCCACATGCGCTTCGGCCTGCGCCTGGCACCGGCACAGGAGCTCGGCGCCTACGTCGCGCCGATGACCCTCACGGTCGCCTCCCCCTGAAGCTCCGCCCCAGGCCCTAGAGGTACCCCGGGTAGGGATTGCCGCCGCGGTCGAGGGTCGACAGCACCTCGAGGGCGGTGCGGGAGTGGTCGAGTGCCTGGCCGATGAACTGCGAGGCGCCGCTGGCATCGCCGAGCTCGGGACGCACGGCAAAGCCCGGGAGCTGCCCGGCGAGGTTCGCGGCGGTCAGGGCGTGTCGGCCGAGGATCGCACCGAGGTCGGCGGAGCCGGGAGCGGCACGCTCGACGGCATCCCCGGCATCCTGGAGCAGGCGGCTGGTCTCGAGCAGGCGCTGCGAGTTCTCCACGGCGACGGCGAGGTCGCGGGAGCCCCCGGTGAAGGTCAGGTCCCCGAGCTGCTCGAGGTTGCCGATGGCGCGCCGCAGGGCCCCGATTCCGTCGGCGCGGTCGGGGACGGCACCCTGCAGCGGGGATGCCTGGTCGGGGCGCACGCCCTCCAGCGACGACGGGTGCGAGAGCTGGCTGCTGCCGGGAGCTGCGGAGTGGGCCCCTGCCGAGCTGTGGGCGTGGAGGAGGCCGGGAAGCGTGGTCGAGAAGGTTGGCATGGCACGTCCTTGTGCGGTTGCTGGCCAGCCCCGTGCCGGCCCATGCCCGTTCCTTCCCGCCGCCGCGGGCATCCACGCCCTACGGGAGGAGACTGCGGCCGGTTGCGGCAGCCGGCTGGCCGCTGGCTCCCCACAAGGGTCAGTGGGTCAGGGGAGCCATCCAGGCGCGGCCGGTGAGGTGCGTGAAGATCCGCAGCGCCTCGTTGTCGGTCATGCTCGCGACGTGGTCTGCCACGAGCCTGGTGCGCTCGGCATCGCTGCGCTCGCTGATCCGCTCCCACTCGCTCGGATAGGGCAGCATGGCAGGCTCGCGCAGGAAGCCGTCGACGAGCTCGGCGATGATCCGTCGGTGCCCGTAGCGCTGGGTGACGAGCGATGGCTGGTCGATCATCCAGACCCAGACGATGGCCTTGAGCATCGCGATGGTCCGCCGCAGCTCGCGGTCGCTTCGCCAGCGCAGCACGCCATCCGCGGTCACCCGCCCGATGAACTGCCCGGTGAGTGCCGAGCAGAAGCTCTTGAGGCCGCCCTCGCTGTCGCGGCTGCGGTCGAACGGCCCCGAGGCCCACCTGCGCTCCCGCAGCACCCCGAAGACCTCGTCCACCAGCGAGACCACGTCGTCGACGTCCCGGAAGAGGTCGGGTGACCGCTCCAGCGCCACGCGCGCGATGCGTCGACAGGCCCAGTCCTCCAGCTGCACGATCTGGTCGACCGGGATCAGCTGCGCCCAGATGCCGTCCTCGATGTCATGGACGGCGTAGGCGATGTCATCGGCGGCCTCGAGCACCTCGGTGGCCAGCGTGCGGGCCGCGGCCGAGGGGTCGCCATCCCAGAGCCATGCGAAGTACTCCAGGTCGTCGTCGGCGCTGTAGATTCCGAACTTGCGGCCTGGCTCCTCGGCCCGTGGGTCCCTGTCGGTCCACGGGTACTTGCAGGACGCGCGCAGGGTGGTCCGGGTGAGGTCGAGCCCCAGCGGGCGGGGGATGGGCAGGAGCTCCCGGTTGTACTTCTTGGGCTCGAGCAGCGTGACGATCCGAAAGCTCTGCGCGTTGCCCTCGAAGCGCCACCCCACCCGCTCGGCGAGCACCTCGTCGAGCGCCTCC
>SKUG01000042.1 GCA_007122215.1 Thermoleophilia bacterium
CGAGCTCGGCGAGGTCGACGCGATCCTCTGGGTCGTGGACGTCACCGCCCGCAGCGGCCCGGCCGAGCAGGCCGTCGCACACATGGTCTTCGCCCGCGACCTGCCCGTGGTGGTCGCCCTCAACAAGTGTGACGCGGCCAAGCCGCACGTGATCGCCCGGCGGATCGAGCAGCTCGCAGCGATCATCGGGGATCGCGACTACCATGCCCTCGTGCCGGTGTCGGCATCCACCGGGGATGCGACGGACACCCTCCTGGGCGAGCTCGCAGCGCTGCTGCCGCCCGGGCCGCCGCTCTACCCGGCAGGGCTGGCATCCGACCTGCGCGATGACGAGCGGATCGCCGAGTACCTGCGCGAGGCCGCGCTCCCACACCTGCGCCAGGAGCTTCCCCACGCGCTCGGCGTGGAGGTCGACGAGATCGAGCAGGGCGATGACGACCTGCTGGTGATCTACGCCAACCTGCTCGTCGAGTCGGACTCTCAGGTCGGCATCGTCGTGGGTTCAGGAGGCGAGCGCATCCGCCAGGTCGGCACCGACGCGCGCCGCAGGATCGAGTCGGAGCTCGGCTGCCGCGTGCACCTCGACCTGCGGGTCAAGGTCCGCCGCGACTGGCGCAACAGCGACGCCGAGCTCGACCGGATGGGCATCTGATGACCCCGGCAGCGCTGCACAAGCAGCTCGAGCTCGCGCTGCTCGACCCGGCGCTGTCGATCGACGACATCGAGGCGGGCATCGAGCTGGCCGCCGGGCGGCACCTCGCAGCAGTCGTCGTGCACCCGGCACAGGTGGCCCGCGCAGCCGCCCTGCTCGAGGCCAGCGACACCGCGGTCGTCGCGGCGATCGGCCACCCCGCCGGCCAGGACGGGCTGCGCACCCGCTGCTGCGCGATCGACGAGGCCCTCGAGGCCGGTGCCAGCCAGCTCGCGCTCGTGCTCGGCCATGCCGGGCTGGCCGGCGGGCGCGTGCGCCAGGCAGTCGACGAGCTCGACGCCCTGCTCGTGCACGCAGGCATCAGCGAGCTCAGCGGCAGCCGCACCCGGGGAATGGTCACGGTGGTGCTGGAGACGATGCTGCTCGAGCACCTCGACCTCACACCGCTCTGGACGCGACTGGCGGGCAGCGGGGTCGACTTCCTGCAGACCGGCAGCGGCGTGCTGCCCACGGTCGTGGACGCCACCCACCTGCAGCGGCTGCGGGCAGCGCTGCCCGACCAGGTGGCGATCAAGGCCTGTGGGGGCATCGCCCGCCTCGACCACGCCAGCGGCCTGCTGGCCTCCGGCGCCGTGCGGGCATGCTCGGCAGCGGCCGTGTCGATCGCCGGCGAGGCCCGCGCCGAACAGCTGCGCCGCTCCCGCGGCGGCTGACCCGCCCGGGGTCGCGTTCAGCCGCTGAAGGTGTCAAGCAGCGAGAACATCTCCTCGGGCACGGTACGCACCTCGCCCAGGGCGTCGGTGATCGGCACCGAGCGGATGACCTCGCCACGCGCTGCCACCATCCGCCCGAACTCGCCCGCATGCACGAGGTCTGCCGCGCGGACCCCGAAGCGTGATGCCAGCACGCGATCGGCAGGGGTGGGCACGCCACCGCGCTGGATGTGTCCGAGGATCACCACCCGCGTCTCGAATCCCGTGAGCTCCTCGAGCGCGCGGGCCGCGACGTGGGCCACGCCACCGTAGCGGGGGTAGCCGTAGACGTCGGTCTCCTGGATCTCGCGGTAGCCGTCGAAGAGGTTGCCGCGCGAGAGCGGGTCCCAGCCCTCGCCGACCACGACCACCGAGAAGCCGCGGCCGCGCTCGGCACGGGCCCGCAGCAGGTCGGCGACGTCCTCGATGGGGGTGGGGCGCTCGGGGATCAGGAAGGCGTTCGCACCACCGGCGATCCCGGCCCAGGCCGCGATCCAGCCGGCCGTGCGGCCCATCACCTCGCAGATGATCACCCGGTTGTGGGACTCGGCGGTGGTGTGGAGGCGGTCGATCGCCTCGGTCGCGACCGACAGCGCCGTGTTGAACCCGAACGTGACGTCCGTGCCCGGCAGGTCGTTGTCGATGGTCTTCGGCACGCCGACCACGGGCAGGCCGTGCTCGTCCCACATCCGTGCTGCGCCCATCATCGTGCCCTCGCCGCCGATCACCACCAGGGCGTCGAGCCCGTGGCGCTCGGCGGTCTCGAGCACGCGCTGGGGACCGTCATCGGTGTGGAAGGGGTTGTCGCCGCTCGAGCGCAGGATCGTGCCGCCCATGTGCAGCAGCCCGCGGACGTGCTCGGAGTCGAGCGGCATCGTGATGTCCTGGATCAGCCCCCGCCAGCCGTTCATGAAGCCCAGCAGCTCATGCCCGTGGGGGGCGCTGCGCTTGTAGATGGCGCGGATCACCGCGTTGAGTCCGGGGCAGTCGCCGCCTCCGGTGAGGATGCCGATCTTCACGTTGCTGGACCTTCGTCGGGTACGGGTGGGATGCGCTGGTCGGGGATGGTGCTCGCCTGAGGTGCCGGAGGCCGGAATCGAACCGGCACGCCACGAGGGCACGCGATTTTGAGTCGCGCGTGTCTACCAGTTCCACCACTCCGGCCGCAGCGCGGATGATAGCGGACGCGCCCGTGCCCGGAATTGCG
>SKUG01000155.1 GCA_007122215.1 Thermoleophilia bacterium
ACGCCGGACTCCTTGGCCTCGAGCTGCAGGGCGCTCACGAGCAGGCGCAGCACCTGCGCGGTGCCGCTGTCGCGGGCCTTCATCGCGGCGGTCACGTCTGCCTGGATGTCTGCGAGGATCGACATGGCGGCAAGCCTACCGACCGGCCTCCCCCGACTCCTCGTCCGCTGGCTCCTGCGCCCGGGGATCGCCTCCCGCAGCTGCATCATCGCCAGCGGTCCGCTCCGTGGCCCGCGCATCCTCGGCATCGTCGCCAGCGGCGGCCAGGTCGGCCTCGAAGCCCCCCTCGGGGAGGGCATGGCCTGCCGGGTCCTCGTGACGGGTCACCCACAGCGAGCCGAGGATCGCGATCGCCAGGACCGCCACGACCACCAGCAGGGAGGTGACGGTCTCGACGTGGACCCCGGCGATCGGCAGGAGCAGCTTGATGGCGACCCAGCCCAGCACGAGCGCCAGCCCGTAGTGGATGTAGACGAACCGGTGCAGCGCGTCCTGGAGCACGAAGTAGAGCGCACGCATCCCCAGCAGCGACATGGCGTTGGCGCTGATCACGATGAAGGGATCCGTGGTGATCGCGAAGATCGCGGGGATCGAGTCGACCGCGAGCACCAGGTCGGTGGTCATCACGACGACCACCGCGAGCACCGGCGTGGCCCGGGGCCGGCCATCCTCGTGGACGAGCAGGCCTCGGGCGTGACGGCGGACGGACGACGGCATGGTCCGGCGGACCAGGCGCAGCGCCGGGCTCGTCCCCGGGTCGGGCTCCTCCTCCTGGATCGCCAGCCGGATGGCGGTGGCGAGCAGCACGAGGCCCAGCACGTACATCACCCACTCGAAGCGCCCGAGCAGCGCGATGCCGATCCAGATGAACACGACCCGCAGCGCAAGCGCACCGAGGATCCCCCAGAACAGCACGCGGGCCCGCAGGTCCTGGGGGATCGCCAGGTAGCCGAGGATGATCCCGAACACGAAGACGTTGTCGAGCGAGAGGCTCTTCTCGATGATGAAGCCGGTGAGGTAGTCGGTGGCATCCGCAGCCCCCGCGGTGACGTAGATGAACGCGGTGAACGACAGCCCCATCGCGAACCAGAGGAAGGTCCAGCCCCAGGCCTGGCGCGCGGGGATCGTGCCATCCCCACCCCGGCCGAACATCGCGAGGTCCACCGCGTAGAAGATGAAGACGGCGCCGGTCAATATCAGCCACGCGCTGAGCGGGTGGCCTGCAACCAGCTCGCCCATCAGGAGGTGTTCCGCGAGCTCAGCAGGTGCCAGTGCAGATGGAAGACCTCCTGCCCGGCGGCTGCGCCGACGTTGACCTGCAGGCGGTAGGCGCCGCGCAGCCCGAGCTGGTCGGCGGTGGAGCTGATGAAGGCGAGCGTGCGGGAGGCATCGCCCCCGTCGGCGACGAAGGCGTCGAGGTCGACGTGGTGGTCACGGGGCACCACCAGGAGGTGGGTCGGCGCTGCGGGGTTGATGTCCCGGAAGGCGACGTGGTGGTCATCCCTCGCGACCATCTCGGCGGGGATCTCCCCGGCGATGATCCGGCAGAAGAGGCAGCTGTCGTCGGTCATGGATGGGTCCTCGATCGCTCGCGTTCCACGCCGCGCAGGCTACCGGCTCGAGGTATCTGCAGCCACCGCGGCGGCATCGATCGCGGCCTGCACCACCGTCAGGGTCGCCCCGGCAGCGGCGAGCTCGCTGCGCAGGATGGAGGATCCCATCCCTGCCGGCTGCCAGCCGCGCTCGACGAGGGCCGTCACGGTGTCGGCTGCGATCCCGCGGGGGGATCCGATCAGGATCCGCACCACCGGCGGCCCGGATGCGAGCGCCTCGGGGGCGATGCGCAGCAGCTGGTGGGGAGCCTCGGGCTCGAGCAGGATCCCGCAGGGGCCGGGCTCGATGGAGTCGAGGCGCTCGGGCTCGCACAGCTCGGCCATGCGTGCCTGCCGGGACTGCTTGGCGGCAGCCTCGACCACCCGCAGCGTGCGGTCTCGCCGTCGGTTTGCCAGACGCTCGTCGCCGCGATGGTCGATGACAGGGATCACGGCATCCACCCCGGCCTGCACGGCCCCGTCGACGAGGTCGTCCCAGCGGCGGCCCGACTCGATGATGCAGGCGCACAGCTCGATGCGTGCCTGGTGCCGGCGGGAGGGCGCGTAGCGTGCACCGACGCGCACGAGGCCGCTGGCCGGGTCGATCAGCTCGGCCTCGTGGATGCTGCCGTCGGCCGCCGCAATGCTGATGCCGGTACCGGGCCGGGCACGGATCACCCCGAGGTGGTGGACGTCGGCGGCGGACAGCTGCAGCTCGTCGCCATCGCTCGCGGCGGCGTCGACGAAGAAGTGGAAGCGGTGGGCCGAGCCGGACATGGACGCAGTCTCGCAGATCCGCACGAGCACCGGCAGGCGATGGCTGGCATCGCCCCCGGCAGCGCGATGGCCGGGGGCCGATCGACCAGGGGCCAGGCGGCCTACCAGAGTGCCGGTGGTGCCTCGCGGATGCGCTCGCTGCGGCTGGTCGCGCGGATGCAGGCCCAGCCGTCCCGGCCACGCTCGTCAGCCACCGAGTAGCCGTGCTCGTCGAGCAGGTCGCGGATCGGGGCACGCTGGGCGGGCAGCAGGCCGCTCAGGACGAGGGTGTGCTGGTCGAGCCGAGGGATCAGCTCCAGCAGCACGTCG
>SKUG01000282.1 GCA_007122215.1 Thermoleophilia bacterium
GAGCACGCCCAGGAGTGGCAGGAAGACGATGACCACAGTCCACAGCGCCTTGGCGAGGCCGCCGTGGTCGTTGCGGCGGAAGTTGTCCATGAAGACCGAGATCACCACCCAGATCCACATGACCCAGATCGAGATGATGAACATCGTCCAGAAGAAGTTGAGGAGTGAGTAGTCGTCGCCCATGCGGGAACCTTTCTGCCATTTGCGGATGCGGACAGGAGCCGCGTCGCCGAGGCGCCATCCGAGGCGCGATACCAGACGTCGTTCCAGACAGGCTTGTGCCTGCGCGCGCTCACGGGGTGGGGATGAGCCTGCGATGTAGGGTTCCGGGCGCCGACAGCGCAGCATGTCAGACGTCTACCGCCGGAGCCACCTGATGACGACTACCCCTGAGCCTTCTCCCCCAGCGCCGTCCCTGGGCTCCCCCGTTGGGCTCGAGCGCCACGCACCTCGCTGGCTGGCGGCAATGGGGGTGCGTTCCTGGCTGCTGCTCGGGGTCCTCGCGTTCGCCGCGGTCGTCCTGTGGTCGATCCAGTTCACGGCGATGCTGGTCGTGCCTGCGACCATCGCGATCGTGACTGCGCTGCTGACCGTCCCGCTCGTGGACAGGCTCGCCGCGTGGCAGGTGCCCCGGCCGCTGGGTGCGCTCGCGGTCCTCCTGCTCGTTGCCGGGGTGCTCGTCCTGACCGTCGTGCTGACGATCACCGGGATCACGTCCCAGGCCGACACGATCCGCTCGCAGGTCGAGGCAGGGCTCAAGCAGGTCACCGATGGCCTGGTCGCAGCGGGTATCGGCGACCTCGAGGTGCCCACCAACCTGTCCGACCTGCCGCTCGATGCCGCCGTGTCGGTGCTGGGCGGGGTCTCGGGAGCGGTAGCCGGGGTCGGGGCCGGGGTGTTCGGCCTGTTCATCGTCACGGTCCTGCTCTACTTTGCCCTGGTCGACTGGAGGTCGTTCGAGCGGTGGACGGCGAAGCGTCTCGGGGTACCCGAGTCGACCGGTGAGCGGATCGTCTCCGTCGCCGTCCACGACGTGCGGCTCTACTTCATGGGGCTGACGATCTCCGCGCTCGTGGTGGTGGCAATGATCGCCGCAACGATGTGGATACTCGCCGTGCCCCTGATCGTTCCCGTGGCGCTGGTGACGTTCGTGACCTCGTACATCCCCTACGTGGGAGCGATCGTCTCGGGAATCTTCGTGGTCTTCGTGGCGCTGGGCTCGCAGGGAGTGGTCGCAGCGGCGATCCTGCTCGCAGTGGTGGTGGTCTCGCAGAACGCCGTGCAGGCATTGGTGCAGGCGCGCATCAGCAGCGGCGGCCTGGAGCTGCACCCGGCCCAGTTCTTTGCGGTGACGATCCTCGGCACCATCGTGGCCGGAGCGATCGGCGCGATCCTCGCCGCCCCCGTGATCGCCACGCTGCTCAAGGTGCGCAGGTACGTCACCGGCAACGCAGCAGCCTGACCGCCCCCCCGCCCCCGCGGGATACGCTCGCTCGCTGGTGCATGCGCAGCGGTGGCCCAGGCGATCTGCCGGCGTGAGCTCAGGTTGAGGGGGAGCGTAGCCTCAGCCCGGGTCGGCGGCATCGTCGGCCTGCTGCATCGCCAGCCACGAGATGTAGGTGCTCGCTGCGATCGCGATCACGACGAACACGAGCACGTAGCCCCGAACGAACTCGTGGGCGTAGGCCCCGATGATGGCGCCAACTGCGAGCGTTGCAGCCTTGAAGATGCCGAGCTGCCACCAGTTCATGGTGATGTCCGTGAAGCGATACATGCAGGCCAGCCTATACAGCGGGGCCTGTTCCCCAGCCGTGCCCCGGGGACCTGCAGGAGGCGGCGATCGCGGCGGCCGATGCAGCCGGCGCGCGACTGGTCTGCGTCGAGAACCTCTACCTGTATGGCAGGCCGGGCGCTGCTGCGCTGACCGAGGAGTCGCCGCTGGAGCCGTGCAGCCGCAAGGGCGCGGTGCGGAAGGCGATGGCCGTCGAGCTCGCCGAGCGGGCCCGCTCCGGAGGCCTCGAGGTCGTCACCGCCCGGCCGTCCCACTACTTTGGGCCGCGGGGCACCAGCCAGTCTCCCCTGGGCGAGCGCGTGATCGGACGTGCCATCGCCGGTCGCACAGCGCAGGTCATCGGGGACCCGGACGTGCCCCACACCTACACCTTCCTGCCGGACATCGGCCGCACGCTGCACGCACTCGGCACCCAGCCGGGCCTTGCTGGCGAGGTCTTCCACGTGCCGAGCCCTCCTGCCATGACCACCCGGGAGGTCGTGGCCGAGGTCGCGCGACAGCTCGGGCATGACGTTTCGGTGAAGCCGACCCCGCGGGCGCTCCTGCGGCTGGTGGGCATCTTCAATCCCACCGTGCGTGAGCTCGACGAGATGCGCTACGAGTTCGAGGAGCCGTTCATCATGGACGCCAGCCGCGCCGAGGAGCGACTGGGCCTTGCGCCCACTCCCATGCCCGACGCACTCGCCGCGACCATCGAGTGGTTTCGTCGCCAGTAAGGCGGTCGAGTCCGCGAGCGTCCCGACGCCCGGCACCCAGACCCTGCCGCCACCGCTCACAGCCGGTGGGCGGCGTCAGTGGCCGCCGAGCGATGCCTTGACCGCGACCACGAGCGCTGCGGTTGCCAGCACCGAGGCGGTGTAGCTGGCGCTGCGCCGGATCGATGCGC
>SKUG01000065.1 GCA_007122215.1 Thermoleophilia bacterium
AGGCGCTCGAGCAGCAGGTCGACACCGAGGTGCGACACCAGCTGCTCGAGACCGGGGGCGTCGAGGCCCTCGGGGCCTACGCCGAGCGTCGTGGCGCAGGTGGCAGCATCGAGATCGACGACGACCTGCGCGCCGTGCTCGAGGAGCACGGCCTGCCGGTCGGGCTCTTCGTGGATGGTGACGAGGCTGACGGCGCCGTGCCGTCGGCAGCAGGCAGTGACGCCGGCGCATCCGCCGAGTCTGGCACCGAGGGCGACGCACCTGCCGCGTCTGGCACCGAGGGCGAGACCTACGCCGGCGGCCTGCCGGTCGGTGTCGAGATCCCCGCCGCTCCCGGCGAGTAGCCCGCTCCAGCCCGTGCTGTCAGGGCAAGGTGCCCGATGGGTGAAACAGCCGTGCCCTGGATTCCGATACCTCCAGTGAAGGGGTATTCGCGTCGTACACGCTGGGGGAGCGTTGCATGACTGCCATTGGGGGAAGCTCGAGCGTCCAGGTGCCGGCCTGCTGCTGCAGGCACGACGTGCCAGCGACGCCACCGGTCGTCGATCCGCTGCAGGATCCGGGCCAGTTCATGCACGAGCAGGGGCCCGTGCCCATGCCGCTGGCACCTGCCGGCGAGGCAACCCCGCCCATGCCGTACCCCACCCAGCCGCCCACCGACACCGGCACGACCACGACCGTTCCACCCGCCGGGCCGGGTGAGCCCCCGGCCCCGCTGCCCATCCAGGACGTCCGGGCCGCCGAGCTCGCAGGCTGGCCGGCCGCCGCCGCGGAGCTCGCAGGGTCTGGCTGGAACGACGAGGAGATCGCCGAGCTCGCCACGCAGCCCCTCACCGAGGACGGCCTTGCCGCGGTGCTCGCCACCGAGCGCGAGCTCGCAGCAGGCCAGCAGGACGACACCCCTGCCGCTGATGTCGATGGCACCGAGGACGCTCCAGCCGCTGAGGGGCCGCGGGGCGCCGAGGCCCTCAGCGACGAGCTGGAGGCTGCATTCCGCGAGCTCGGTTACGGCGATGGGGAGATCGAGCAGCTGCGCCAGTACGCCGATGCCGAGGGGCTCAGCGGCGAGCAGCTGGCCGAGCTGGCAGGGCAGGAGCGCGCCATCGCCGCCGCAGCCGAGGAGTACCACGCACGCTTTGCCGCGTTGGGGATGCCCGAGGAGATCATCCAGGCCTACCTCGAGACCAGCCTCCAGGGCGGGGACGTGCGCGCGCTGGAGGTCGCCTACGGGCAGGCCGAGCAGCGGGTCGCCGAGTTCCGGGAGGCAGGCTGGTTCGACGAGTTCGCGAAGGTCAACGTCGACGAGCTCACCACCTGGCAGGCAGCGGTCGGCCTGCCCATCATGAACCCCGGCACCGGCCAGCCGATGCCGACCACCACCGACGACGAGATCCGCACGGCCTACAACGAGTACGCCAACGTCAACGCCGGCGCAGGCTCGCGCATCGGCAACATGGCGCTCAGCTTCATCCCCGGCGTGCGCGCCGGTCAGTACGCCGCGGGCCGGGAGATCCTCACCGACGAGGTGATCGATCGCGGCTCTGGCTGGGAGGCCGGGCTGGCCGCGGTCAGCGCGCTCGCCCTGATCCCCGCGTTTCGCGGTGGACGCAACATGCTGCGCGGCTCTGGCGTGGTGCGCTCGATGCGGGCCGGCACCGGAACCGGCGGGCTCAACTCCGCTACCCTGGGCAACCTCGAGCAGACCTTCGGGCGCCTCAAGCCGCACTTGCCGATCGGATCGGGAGCCAAGGTCCGCTCCGGCCTGGCGATGGCAGACGACTCGGCCCGTGCCTGGCGCAACGGTGGTCGCACTGCCGTCGAGGGGCGGATCGAGCAGCTCACCCGCGCGCTGGACCAGGCCGAGTCCGCCGGTGCCCGTGCATCCCACGTCACGGGGCTGCGGGAGAGCATCCGCTCGCTGCGTGCAGACATCAAGGTCACCGACGACCTCTTCAGCGCGATCGAGGCCGGCACGGTGCTGCCGACCGTCGACAAGGCACCATGGCTGCCCCGCGTGTTCGGACGCATGCGCAGCCAGGTCGACACCGTCGCCTACACGCCCTACCGCTTCCTGCACTCGACCGGCTTCGGCGGCATGATGCCGGGCGGCGGGGTTGCCAAGGCCACCGACGACACCATCACCTTCAGCCGCCGCTTCCTCGCAGGGCGTGACGGCTCCCTGCTCAACGCCCACACCACGCGAGCCGCATGGCAGCGCGCCCTGGCTCCCGGTGGTACCGTGGCTGACGATGCCGCCATGGCACAGCTGCTCGGCCGGGCAGGCACGGCAGACGACCTGCTCAAGGTCCCGCTCCAGGGGATGGGGCGTGTGGCCGAGGCAACCGGCTTCGCAGCGCAGGGCCCGGGCCGGCTGTCCCGGATCTTCAAGTCGCCCCGCTCGGATGCGATCACCGCTGCCCGCCAGGCGCAGGGCAGCTACGACGACGTGCTCCGCCAGGTCGCGGGCAGCATCGACGATGCCGCAGCCGCAGCCAGCAGCACGGCGGGAGCAGCCAGCGGGAGCACGCGCACCGGGGCTGCCGGTGCCGGCACTGCCGGTCGGCGCAGCGCCGTGGACGGGCTCGATGACGCAAGCCGGGCCGCCGACGATGCACTCGATGGCGTGATCAATGCGCACCGAAACGGCGTGGCAGGCACGGGCAGCGCCGCTGCCCC
>SKUG01000293.1 GCA_007122215.1 Thermoleophilia bacterium
CCGACCGACCGAACGCGGCCGGGAATCCGCAGCACGGTGCGCATGCCGTCGCCCTCGAGCATCCGCACCCGCCCGGGCTTCTCGGTGATGTAGAGGCGGTCGGCCTGCGGGTCGCCGATGACGTGCACCGGCTGGTCGAAGCCGTCACGGATGCGTTCGATGCCGAGCTTCGAGAGCTCCCCGGGAGCTGCCGGGGAGCTGGCATCGGCCGCTGCGCGCGCAGCCTCGGACGCCTCCGCGGCTGGCCCGTCCCCACCATCGGACTGCTCGCTCCCGCCACACCCGGCTGCGACGCACGCCACCGCCGCCAGCACGCCGGCGATGCGCATCCTGCAGCTGGTACCCGGGCTGGCCATCGTCAGAAGGTGGCGGTGTCGGGGTGCGGGCCGATGCGGCCGTCGCGGTCGAGGGCGTTGATGGCCTCGAGCTGCCCGGCGCCGAGGCTGATGGCGGCAGCGGCGATGTTCTCGCGCATGCGCTCGGGGCGGGAGGTCTTGGGGATCGCGACGTTGCCGAGCGCGAGCTGCCAGGCCAGCACCACCTGTGCCGGGGTTGCCCCGAGCTCGGCGGCGATCGTGGCGATCACGGGATCGGCGAGCAGCGGGCCGCCCTGCCCGATCGGGCTCCATGCCTCGGTGACGATCCCGTGCCGGGCGTGCAGCTCGCGCAGCTCGCGCTGCTGCAGGTAGGGGTGCAGCTCGACCTGGTTGACCACGGGCACCACGCCACTGTCGCTGATGATCGCATCGAGGTGTGCCGGCTCGAAGTTCGAGACGCCGATGCTCGTGGCGCGTCCCTGCTCGCGCAGCTCGACGAGGGCGCGCCAGGTCTCGACGTAGCGCGTGCGCCAGGGGGACGGCCAGTGGATGAGGTAGAGGTCGACGTGCCCGAGCCCGAGCCGGTCGAGGCTTGCCTCGCAGGCCCGGATGGCCTCCTCGTGGCCCTGGTCGTCGTTCCAGGCCTTGGTGGTGACGAAGATCTCCTCGCGCGGGATGCCGCTGGCGGCGATCGCCCGTCCGACCCCGGCCTCGTTGCGGTAGATCATGGCGGTGTCGATGTGCCGGTAGCCGGCGGCAAGTGCCTCCTCGACGACCCGCTGGGCATCTGATTCCTCGACCAGGAAGACCCCGAATCCCAGCTGTGGAATCGTCCTGCCATCGTGCATGGCCAGGTGGGGAACGTCGACGGTTGCGGTCTCCATGGGAGCCTCCCTGCGGGTGGTCGGTGCTCCAGCCGGACGCGGCTGGACCGTGCGCTGCAAGCATACCCGCGCCGCGGGGGGCCGGCGCGCGGGGAGGGTCGGCGCGGATGGCGATCGCTGCCAGCGGGTAGGGATCCCGGCAATGGACCTCCCACCACCAGGCGATGACGCACCGCACACGCCCCCTGCACCGCGGGGGTGGCGACCGACGCCGCTCGACCTGCAGTGGCTGGTGGGCTGCCACCTGCTCGGGTTCCTGGCGGTTGGCATCCCGTTCTGGATGCTCGACTACTCGGCGATGACCCTGCCGGGCTCGCTGCCGCTGCCTGGCCTCATGCTCGTGGGGGCGCTCTCGATGTACCTGGCGGTGTCACGGCCCATCGCCCGGATGCTGGTCGTGCTGGTGATGGCGGGGGCGATCGTCGATGCGTGGATCGTGCGGGTGGCCATCGACCTCGTGCGCGACCCGACCACCCACAACCTGCTCCCGTTCGAGTTCGTGATCGTGGGATTCGTGTCGGTTGCCTGGGCCGGGGGCGGGGTGCTGGCCGGGCGCGCCTGGGTTGCGGCGGGCCGCTGAGCCTGAAGCCGCCCCGGGAGTCTCTCCGGTCGCCCCGGAAGTCACCAAGACCTGCGATCACCCATCGACCAGGCCGCGCCCCGCAACCCCCAGCACCGTTGCGACGAGGGTCCAGGCTGCGAGGCTCGCGGCCATCCACGCGGTGGTTGGTCGTCGCTCGCAGCCCACGGCGAGCGCCACCATGGCCGCCAGGTGGATGCCCGTCACGGCCGGGCCTGCAAGCGCCAGCCCAGGCAGCCCCCAGCGGGCAAAGACCCGCCGGCCCCGCTGGCCGCGGGTGCCGCTCGCCCGCCCTCCGAGCTCCCGGGCTCCTGCGTCCCCGCGTCCGTGGCCGCCTTGCAGGCTGCCTCCCGACGGGTCGCGCTGGTGGCGCTGGTGGCGCTGGTGGCGCCACCGCTCCCAGCGGGCGTGCAGCCAGACGATCCCGAGCACCGGCAGGAGGTTCCCGACGAAGGCCCACACGGCAACAGGCAGCGGCGACAGCCCGGCGAGGATCGCCAACGGGATGACGACGGCGATCTCGACCCACGGGATCGCAGCGAGCACCGCCACCACGAGGTAGGCCACTACCCCGTCGACATCGGAGAGGTCGGGCATGGCGGGATCGTACAGGGCAGGGCGCCATGGCTGTGAAGGAATGCCTCGTGCCGGGCAGGCAAGCAGCCGAGGAGTCCACCAACTTCCTGCTCCATCCCTTGGTTTGGTGGCAGATCGCCCGTGGGTAGGCGACACCTATGCCCTGCCTGTCCGCACCCGGCATCCCAGCGACGAGGTCGGTGACCATGGCGCTGCTCGCAACCCTGCTCGTGGTTGGCATGCTGTCAGGCACCCGTGGCCCTGTCGCACCAGCTGCTGGAGCAGCAGCCGCCAGCGAGGTGGGGCCCATGGCGC
>SKUG01000264.1 GCA_007122215.1 Thermoleophilia bacterium
GATCGGGCTGGGCCTCTTCGGGATCTCGGTGGCCTATGGCATCGCCAAGGCGATCAGGCTGCACCCGATGAACGCCCGCACGGTGGGGCTGGAGACCGGCATCCAGAACGGGCCGCTGGCGATCGCGATCGTGCTGCTGACCTTCTCCAGCAGCCCCGACCTCGGCCTGCTGCTGCTCGTGCCCGCGCTCTACTCGCTGTTCATCGTGATCATCGCGACGTTCGTCACGCTCTACTTCCGGCGGGCGAACCTCGCGGAGGAGCAGAAGATCCCGAACCTGCTGTAGGGCTGGCGCGCCGCGGTGCGCTGGCGCCCAGCCACCCGGGGTGTACACATGCGCTACGCTGTGTACACATGATGCATGATGTCGGCATACGCGACCTTCGCGCAAACCTCGCCGGTGTGCTCGATCGCGCCGCGCGCGGGGAACGGCTGCGCATCACCGAGCGCGGACGCCCCAAGGCGCTGCTGGTGCCCCTGCCCGGACATGACCAGGTGGCGGTTGGCCTGCGCGAGGGCTGGATCACCCGCGGGCCGGCAGCGGGCACGCCGCTGGAGCCGCCCACCTGGCCTCGGCCTGCACCGCGGCTCGGCATGTCAACCGGCGCCGCGATCGATGAGGACCGGGGAGCATGAGGCTCTATGTCGACAGCAGCGCCCTGGTCAAGCGCTACGTCGACGAGCCCGACAGTGACGCCTACGTCGCGGCACTCGCGGGCGCTGGCAGCCTGGCCACGGCTCGCCACACCATCATCGAGGCCGCGCGCGCCATCTCCCGAAGCCTCGAGCCAGCAGATGCGGGTCGAATGCTCGACCAACTGGACGCGGACTGGGCGCACCTCGAGGTCTGCGAGCTCGACGCCACGACCTGCGCGCTCGCGCGCGAGATGGCACTGGAGAGCGGGGCTCGCACGCTGGATGCCCTCCACCTTGCGGCCATGTGGCGCATGGGTGGGGACGAGACCCGCCTGCTGACTGCCGACGAGCGACAGGCGCGCGCTGCCCGGCAGCTGGGACTGCCGGTGGCGCAGACCTCCTCGCTGGCCTAGAGGTCATGCCGCCGCGACATGCCGCGCGCTGGTTGTTGCCCTGAGGCCCGCCTACCGCGGTCCCGCGCTGAACCTGCGTAGGCGCAGCGAGTTCGAGACCACAAGCAGGCTCGAGAAGGCCATCGCCGCCCCGGCCAGGATCGGGTTGAGGAAGCCGGCTGCAGCTGCGGGCAGCAAGGCAACGTTGTAGGCAAACGCCCAGAAGAGGTTGCCCTTGATGGTGCGCAGCGTCCGCCGCGACAGGCGGATGGCATCCGCGGCGGCGTGCAGGTCCCCGGAGACGAGCGTGAGGTCGGACGCCTCGATCGCGACGTCGGTGCCGGTGCCGATGGCGATCCCGAGGTCTGCCTGCGCCAGCGCAGGCGCGTCGTTGACGCCGTCGCCGACCATCGCCACGACGCGCCCGGATTCCTGCAGGTCCCGCACGACCTGCGCCTTGCCAGCCGGCAGCACCTCGGCGGTGACGCTGTCGATGCCGACCTCCGCTGCGACCGCACGCGCGGTGTCCTCGTTGTCCCCGGTGAGCAGGATGGGCCCCAGCCCGAGCTCGCGCAGGCGCCTGATGGCATCCCGGGAGGTGGGACGCGGGGCATCGGCGACCACCAGCAGCGCCAGGACCTCCGCATCGCGTGCTGCGACGATCACCGTGCGCCCCTGGCGCTCGGCTGCAACCCGGGCATCGGCGAGCGTGGCCGGCAGCTGGATCCCACGCTTGGCGAGCAGCCCGGGCCGGCCGGCGATGATCGCTGCGCCCTCGACGGTGCCCTCGACGCCCAGCCCCTCGTGGTTGCGGAATCCCTCGACGGCGGGCAGGCCCCCCAGGCGCTCGCGGGCTGCTGCCGCGATGGCGCGGGCGATCGGATGCTCCGATGCATCCTCGAGCGCCCCGACCAGGCGCAGGGCATCCCCGGGATCGACGCCACCTGCCGCAACGATGTCGAGGAGCTCCATCTCGCCGGTGGTCACGGTGCCGGTCTTGTCGAGCACGATGGTGTCGACGCGCCGGGTGGACTCGAGCACCTGCGGGCCCTTGATCAGGATCCCGAGCTGGGCGCCGCGTCCGGTGCCGACCATCAGCGCCATCGGCGTGGCGAGCCCGAGCGCGCAGGGACAGGCGATGATCAGCACGGCAACGGTCGCGGTGAACGCAAGGCCCGTGCTCGCGCCCGCCCCGATCCAGAAGCCCAGCGTTGCCGCGGCAAGCAGGAGCACCGCGGGCACGAAGACCGCGGAGATGCGGTCGGCCAGGCGCTGCACCGGAGCCTTGCCCGTCTGCGCATCGGCCACGAGCTTCGCGACCTGGGCCAGCGCCGTCTCGGCACCGACGCGGGTGGCCTCGACGACCAGCCGGCCCGACACGTTGATGGTGGCCCCGACGACCTCGTCACCGGGGGCCTTCTCCACCGGCAGCGACTCACCCGTCAGCAGCGACTGGTCGACCGAGGATGCGCCCTCGACGACGATCCCGTCGGTGGCGACCTTCTCCCCGGGGCGCACCACGAAGCGGTCGCCGACGGCCAGCTCATCGATCGGCACGCGTCGCTCGACCCCGCCGGCGTCCACGAGCGCTGCATCCCTGGCACCCAGGTCGAGCAGCGC
>SKUG01000010.1 GCA_007122215.1 Thermoleophilia bacterium
CTGCGCCCGCTGCCAGGGCGCGTCCGCGCAGGCATGCGCTGCGCAGGTCGTGGATGTCCGTCGCTGCCGATCCCCATACCTCGAAGGTACGCGTCGGCAGCCACACGTCAATCGTTGAGCGCGAATCCGCGAATTCAGCCGATGCCGTGCCGCACGGCCCAGACGGCCGCCTGGACCCGGTTGTCGAAGCCGAGCTTGGCGAGGATGTGCGCGACGTGGTTCTTCACGGTGCGGGGGCTGATCCCGAGCTCGCTGGCGATCCGCTGGTTGTCGAGCCCGCGCGTGAGCAGCTCGAGGACCTCGAGCTCGCGGCCCGAGACCCGGTGGTCCCCCGCCGGTGCTGCAGCGATGCTTCCGCGGGCCACGGCGTCCACCACCAGCCGGGCGATCGGCGGCGACAGGAACGCATCCCCCCCGCGGACGATGCGTGCCGCACGGGCGAGCAGCTCGACGTCGTCGTCCTTGAGCACGTAGCCCGCCGCGCCGGCGCGGATCACCTCGAGCGCGAGCTCGGGATCGTCGGCGCCCGTGTAGGCGATCACCGGCGTTCGCGGGTGGTCCACGCGCAGGCGCCGGACCAGCCCCGGACCGTCGGCGTCGCGGAACTCGACCTCGGTGATGATCGCCTCGACGCCCTCCGCGACCTCGGCCGGCGCCCGCTCGGGGCGGGTGGACTGGCCCGCAACCCGGATTCCCTCTGCCTCCAGCAGGCTGCGCAGGGCGTCCTGGAAGAGGGCGCGCTCATCGATCAGGTGGACGGCAGGGGCAGCAGACACGCCGCGAGTATACGTCGGCAGGTTTCCGGTCCCCCGGCCAGCGGGAACATGGCGCAGGAGGGGGAGCTCCGCGCGGGGCGGACGTGACGCATGGCATCCACCGGTATGCATAGACTGCTCCCGATGGGACGTTTGGGTACGTGTACGAAGTCGCACCTTGCGATGTGGGTCGTCCTCGCACTTGCCGTGCTGGCGGTCGGGGCGCCGGGAGCAGGGGCAGCGACGCTTGCCGACAAGCGCGCGCAGGCCGCCGAGGTCGCCGCGCAGGTCGATGCGATGGACCAGGAGCTCGGCGCCCTCTTCGAGCGTCGCAAGCATGCCCGCATCCAGCTGCGCGAGGTGGACGAGCTCCTGCGCGGCCTCAAGCGCGCCCAGGTCCGCGACGAGCGCCGCCTGCGCGGCGCCGAGCAGCGGTACATGGATCGCCTCGTGAGCATCTACCAGTCAGGCACCGGCGCTGCCGAGCTCGTGGACATCGCCTCTGCCGGCACGTTTGCCGAGCTGATGGACCGCATCGATGCCGCCCGCTTCATCAGCGAGCAGGACCAGCAGCTCGTCGAGGAGCTGCGCGAGCTGCGGCGCATCGTGCGCCAGCGCGAGGTCGAGACCGAGGAGGCGCAGACCGACCTGCAGGAGGCCGAGCGCCGCGCCGCTGCCCGGGCACGCGACTTCGAGGAGCAGCTCGCCGAGCGACGGCAGCTGCTCGCGAGCCTGGAGTCGGACATCCGCGCCATGGTCGAGCAGCAGCGTGCGGCCGAGGCCGAGCGCCAGGCCCGCGAGTCCCAGGCCATGGCCGAGGAGGTCGCCGAGGAGGTCGCCGAGGCCGCTGCAGCTCCCGAGCGCCAGCAGCCGGCCACGCCCCCGCCGGCCGGCCCGGCGAACGTCGGTGCGGAGCTCGCACCCCCCGTGCTGCCGCCGGCCAGCGGCGTTGGTGCGGCCGCAGCCAGCATCGCCCTGCAGTTCGTGGGCAACGTGCCCTACGTCTGGGGGGGCAAGAGCCCCAGCCAGGGGTTCGACTGCTCCGGACTGGTCTGGTACTCGCTGTCCCAGGCTGGCTGGGGCGGGGGCTACATGACCTCCTACGGCTTCTCCTCCGCGGGCACGCGCGTCCCGCTCAACCAGCTCGCGGTGGGTGACCTGATCTTCGGCAACAGCGACGGCCACGTCGGCATCTACATCGGCGGTGGATCCTTCGTGCATGCACCGCGCGCCGGGCGGATGGTCGAGATCGGCTCCATGGCCACCTACGGCGTCAGCCACGCCGTCCGCCTCGGCTGAGCCGGCCCCCCGGGTGGTGGCCCTGACGTGAACGACCCCCGACGCCCCATCGCCTCGGACGACCACTTCGACGACTACCTGCCGACCGTCAGCGGCGCCCCCGGCACCGTCCTCGACCGTCGCGGGCTCGACTTCGAGGGCCGCAGGTTCCTCGCCACGGCGGTGCCCCCGGAGCGCATCGAGGCGACCACCGGCAGCGCTGCCCGGAGCCCCGTCCGCGTGTACGTCGGCTTCGAGCAGCTGGAGGGCGAGCGCGAGCGCGCCCGCGCCGCGGCCGATGCGCTGGTCGAGCTGGGGGCGGGCGAGCGCCGCTGGCTGCTCATCGGTGCCCCCACGGGCAGGGGCTGGCTCAACCACGTGTTCTGGGAGGGCATCGAGCACCTGGCCGGCGGCGACATCGCCAGCTGCGGGATCCAGTTCGGCACCTGCCGGTCGGTCAGGTCGCGCCGCCAGTTCTTCGCGAGCCGCCGCCACCTCGCGGCGCTGCTCGAGGAGCTTCGGACCCGCCGCGAGCTCGCCGATGCCCGCCTGCTGCTCTTCGGGGAGAGCTTCGGGGCGTGGACGATCCTGCGGACGCTGCCGCACGTCGAGGA
>SKUG01000079.1 GCA_007122215.1 Thermoleophilia bacterium
CATGTACTTGCAGATGGCTCGCTCGGAGACGGCCTCGAAGGTCTTGTCCGGGCTCTGCTGGTGCATGCGGTGCATCACGCCGGACTCGGTGGCAACCAGCACCCGCTTCGCAGGAGAGGTGCGGGCGCGGTCCATCATCGCCTCGGTCCCCAGCACGTGGACCTTCTCGGCCGGCAGGTCGCCCCGCCCGGCGTGGTACATGCACTGGCTGGCGCAGCCGCACTCGGGGTGCACGAGCAGCTCCGAGTCGGGGTGCTCGGCCAGGCGCGCGTTCACGTCATCGGGCCGGATGCCCGCATGGACGTGGCACTCACCCATCCAGACGTTCATCTTGCGTCCGGTGATCGACTCGAGGTAGGTGCCCAGGAACATGTCGGGGCAGAAGAGGATGTCGCGCCCCTCGGGGATGGCGTCGATGATGGCCTTGGCATTCCCGGAGGTGCAGCAGTAGTCGCTCTCGGCCTTCACCGCTGCCGTGGTGTTGACGTAGCTGACCACCACCGGGTCGTCGAACTTCGACTTCCACTCGCGCAGCTCGTCTGCGGTGATGGTGTCGGCGAGGCTGCAGCCGGCGCCGAGGTCGGGCAGCAAAACCGTCTTGTCCGGCGAGAGGATCGCTGCGGTCTCGGCCATGAAGTGCACGCCGCAGAAGGCGATCACGTCGGCGTCGGTGCGGGCCGCCTCCTGGGCCAGCTTCAGGGAGTCCGCGGTGAAGTCGGCGATGTCCTGGATCTCGGGGTACTGGTAGTTGTGCGCGAGGATCACGGCGTTGCGCTCGCGCCGCAGCTCGTTGATCGACGCGATCAGCTCGCGCTGGCGCTCGGGATCGGCCGCGGACGGATCGCGCGGGATCGTGGTGGTGGGAGTGCCCGGGCCCGGGCCCGTGACCTCGACGGTGGGGTTCTGCTGGTCTACGCTCATGCCGGCCTCGCATTATCGCAGCGGGCGGCTGGCAGGGGGATCGATGGGGGTCGATAGCGGCCGGCTGCGGCCAGCCTGGGTCAGCCGGGCCGGGCGGCCTGCACCTGCATCGCCACGTCGAGCACCCCGGCCGAGTGGGTGAGCGCACCCACCGAGATCCGGTCCACGCCCGTCTCGGCGATGTCCCGGGCAGACTCGAGGGTGATGCCACCGCTGGCCTCGGAGCGGATGCGCACGCCCGTGAGGGCGGCCTGGCGGCGGATGGCGTGGGCGCAGCGCGACAGCTGGTCGCGATCCATGTTGTCGAGCAGGATCACCGCTGGAGCGAACGGCAGCGCCCTGATCAGCTCGTCCTCGCTGCGGACCTCCACCACGAGCGGCACCTCGGGGCTCGCCTCGCGCACCGACACGATGGCGGCGGTGATCGAGCCGAGGGCATCGACGTGGGTGTCCTTGACCATGGCCACGTCGTAGAGGCCTGCACGGTGGTTGAGTCCGCCGCCGCAGCGCACCGCATGCCGCTCGAGCACGCGCAGGCCGGGGGTCGTCTTGCGGGTGTCGAGCACCTCCACCCCGGTTCCCTCGACGGCACCGACGTAGCGGCGGGTCAGGGTGGCGATGCCGGACATGCGCTGCACGAGGTTGAGGATGGTGCGCTCGGCTGCGAGCAGCAGGTGGGCCGGCCCCTCGATGGCTGCCAGCTGCTGGCCGGGAGCGATGGCAGCGCCATCGGCAGCCTCCAGCACCACCTGCCAGGCAGGCCCGCCCGTGAGCTCCCCGGCATCTCCCAGGCGCCGAGCCACGGCCTCGAGCACGGGTTCCAGCAGCCCGAGGCCGCAGGCGATGCCCGCGTCCCGCGAGACGAGGACGGCGCTCGCTGCGACATCGCTGCCGAGCGCACGGCTGGTGACGTCGCGCGCCGGCTCGCCGAGGTCCTCGGCGAGTGCTGCGTCGATGATGCGCTGCACGGCCGGCTGGCTGGCGTCAAGCCCAGGCAGCTCCGGCAACGAGCTCGAACCCGGCAGCCCGGAAGTGGGTGTCGAATGCGAAGGCATGGCGGATGCCAAGTGTACGCATCAGCTCGAAGCTCGTACAGTCCACGAGCGAGGGCGACGTCCGCGACAACGTCGATCGAAAGGCGGCGATGCCGCGCAGCAGCACCTGCTCATCGACGGGGTGTGTCTCGATTGCCGGCAGCCAGTCGTTGACGAAATCGACTGCGGCAGCAGTGCCGAGCCGCGCGTGGATGAGCGCGCACGCCTCGATGACCACGTGGTCGCTCGTCACGAGCGCTGCGTCGGCACCTGCCCCGGTGAGCCACTGGGCAGCTTCCGGATGACGACGATCACCTGCGTGGAGCGCCGCAAGGACCGCCGAGGTATCGACGAAGACCCTCATCCGTCCCCAAAGGCGTCTGCCACGTAGTCATCGTGGCGCTCCGCCAGGTCCGGCGGCGCACCACCATGCCGACCGATGGTCGCGAGGAGCGCTTCCCGAGCACCGGGGGAGTCGGCTGGCAGCAGGTCGACTGCCTCGCGGACCAGCGCAGACAGGGAGACCTGGCGGCGCTGCGCCACGCGGCGAAGCCGGGCAACCTGTTCCGTCGTCAGCTGGACCTGCAGTCGATGCATACCATCATGATAGCTCATCGCGATGGCATGAATGCATCCAGCTCATCCGGTGGGTGCGGGTTCCCCGAAGCTCGCGAACTCGCC
>SKUG01000018.1 GCA_007122215.1 Thermoleophilia bacterium
CTGCATTGCGGCGTTCCTGGTCGGGACCCTGCTTCCGGGTGGCACGCCCCTGGTGCCACTGCTGGCAGCCTCGTTCCTCATCGCCCATGCCCGCTCGGTGGCAGCCCACCTGCAGCACGTCACCCGGAGGATGCTGCTGCGCTGATTGCAGCTGCCGCCTCGTGCACGCGCCGCGGTGGCACGAGGCGCTCCCGGGCCGCATCGAGCACGTCGAGCAGCTCATGGCCGTCATCCGGGCATGCTGCGATCCCGACCAGCCGCACGACGCCCGGCAGGGCCGCATCGAGCTCGCCGAGCATGCGTGCAGCGGCACGCACCAGGCCATTGGCGCCATCGACGAATGCCGGCAGGCACCAGGTGTCCACGTCCACCTGCCAGCTTCGCTCGTGGGCCCGGAGCATGCGATCGAGCACGACGGGCACCGCATCGCGCTCCCTCAGTCGACACTCGATCACGACCAGGCCCAGCCGCTGGCCGGCAAGCATCGCGATCGACCGCTCACCCGGCCAGTCGACCAGCGCAGCGTCGATACCCGCCGGCTCCCTGGCCGGATCGACGCGTGAGGCCCCCGCCTGCAGCTGCACCAGGTGACGACGTGCCCGCTGGGCCTTGCGCATCTCGGTGATGGTCCCGACGGCTCCCGCCACGGTGACGACCCCCAGCAACAGCGCGACGGTCGCAGTCATGGGCGCGACGTGTCCGGGATCGGGTTCAGTGCGTTCCTCCACCGCTGGCAGCCGACACCGCCCGCTGCCAGGCCTCGCCTGGCTCGATTCCGGGGTCGAGCTCGTGCCGGGTGCCCCATGCGACTCCGGGAACCGCCGGGGGGGAAGCCCCGACCGGACCGATCCACGCAACTGCACCGGGGCCGATCGCCACCAGCACCTCCGGGCTGCGAACCAGCGCTCCATCAGCCTCCTGCAGCGCACCCGCCCGTGAGCGATCGACGGTCCCCACCACGAGCCCGGAGCGAACGCCTATCCGGTCGGCACGCAGGAGCGCAAGCCCCACCCACCTCGGTCCGTGTCGCGCATCCCAGGCTCCGGTCCGGGGATCCCGTCCCACGGTGCTGCCGGCACGCCGCAGGGCACGGCTGGCCGAGCGCGACCATGCCGCGGCCAGCGCCCATGCCAGCACCGAGGCGCCAGCAGCCACTGGCAGCAGGGAGCTCAGGCGAACCCCATCCGCCCGATGCAGTTCGGGCGATCGTTGTAGTAGCAGCGCAGGCTGACGTTGTCACCCTCGAACACGTGCGCCAGGGTGGTTCCCGATCGGGTACGGCGATGGTCGACCATGGACCAGCCCGTGAAGTAGTTGTTGCGGGTGTAGAACTCGACCGCGCAGCGGAAGCGCTGCGGGGTGATGCGCTGGCAGGACACGCGCTCGAAACGGAACCTGGTTCCCCGCATGCGCTGGCGGACACGCGCACGCACGAGGCCGGCTGCCCTGGCGCTCGTGATCGGCGGTGCCGGCGTGGCGATGCGCAGGGCCCACTGCGGGCTGGCCGTGCTGCCGGCACGGGCCACGAAGCGCTCGCTGGACCAGTCGGCCTCGGGCGTGACCCGAACCATCCCGGTGTGCCCAATGTCGTCGGCAGGCACCGCATCGTCGAGCGGCTCGAACTCGACCTGCTGCAGGCGCCGGGAGCTCCGGCACACGAGCGGGATCGAGGAGGTACGCCCGGCCGGCACGATGATCGGGGGCAGCTGCCCCGACTGTGCCGGGCAGCGCGGCGTGCCGCCGCCTGCGGGACCCCGGTTGGCAGTTGCCCGGGCTGCGGCAAGCACGTCCACGCGCCCGAAGCCGCTCTGGCGATCCCAGCCACGCGGCCCCACGTCACGGGCGGTGCTGCGCAGCACGCGGATCACCTGGCGCCGGTTGAGCCCGCGGGAGGCCAGGATCGCCGCGGCGCCGGAGACGATCGGCGCCGACATCGAGGTGCCGTCGAAGCGGCGGTACCCGTGACCCTGCGGAACCGCGCTGAGGATCGACACGCCCGGCGCCAGCAGCTCCAGCCCGCGGCCGTGGTTGGAGAAGCGCGCTCGCCGGTCCCGCTGGTTCGAGGCGCCGACCGCCAGGCAGGTCCGCCACGCCGCCGGGAACTCCAGCCGACCGTCCCCGCTGTTGCCAGCTGCACAGACCGACACCACGCCTCGACGGGCCGCGAAGTCGAGTGCCCGGGCCTCCGTCCTGGTCATGCCGTCCCCGCCGAGGCTGAGGTTGATGACGTCCGCCCCCTGCCCGACTGCCCAGCGGATCCCGGCCGCGATGTCACTGGCGCGGATGCCCTCCAGCCGATCCGCGTCGACCTTGACGGGCAGGACCATCGCCTGGGGGGCGATCCCGACGCCCCCGATCCCGTTCCCGGCACTGCCGGCCGCGATGGCTGCAACGTGGGTTCCATGGCCGTGGATGTCCTCGGTGCTGCGCCGCACCGCAGCTCCCGCCCCGCGGGGCGCCGCAACGTTTGCGCCCTGCAGCACCTTGCCGCGCAGGTCGGGGTGGGTCGAGTCGACCCCCGTGTCGAGCACGGCAATGATCGCGCCCTGCCCGGTGAATCCCGGCCCGAGGCGCCATGTGCCGTTCGCACGCACGCGCGGCAGGTGCCACATGCGGTTGCGATCCCGGATCGAC